>CAZWEZ010000019.1:0-45822 GCA_964632795.1 uncultured Thalassospiraceae bacterium
CCGAAAGCCTTGGAAAGCCGTCTCTATGGGTCATTATCAGTGCCCCTTGGTATGAGTTTCCCGACGACACGAGGGGGCCGCTCCGGTGGCCGGCCCCCGACGACAATCCCTATTCGATGAACGCCGATCAGGCGGACGTGGGGAGGGCGGCCCGGGCCTGTTCGACCAGTTCCTTGAAGGCGTCCGGCTCCCTTACCGCGAGGTCGGAGAGGATCTTGCGGTCGATCTCGATTCCGGCCTTGTTGAGCCCGTCGATGAACTGGGAATAGGTCAGCCCGTGGAACCGGGCGCCGGCGTTGATGCGCTGGATCCACAGCCGGCGGAACGACCGCTTGCGCGTGCGGCGGTCGCGGTAGGCGTACTGCAGGCCCTTCTCGACGCGGCCGATGGCGATCCTGAAGCTGCTCTTGGCGCGGCCCCGGTAGCCGCGCGCCATGTCGAGGATCTTCTTGTGGCGGGCGTGGGCGGTGGCGCCCCCTTTGACACGTGCCATGACTGCTTCCCCCTGGCTCAGGCGTTCGGCATGTAGGATTTGACGATGCGGCTGTCCGGGGCGGACAGGATCATGGTCCCGCGCGCCTGGCGCTTCATCTTCTTGGACCGCTTGACCAGGCCATGACGCAAGCAGGACGGGTTGGCCCGGACCTTGCCGGTGGCGGTGAGGCGGAAGCGCTTCTTGGCGCTGGACTTGGTCTTCAGCTTGGGCATTTCTTCTTCCTTCCGGTGCGCGTCCTGGAGGCGGCTGGGCATGCCCTTAGGGGCCGGACCGCCGGTGACGGCTGGGTTGAAGGCGTGGTTTATAGCCCCAGCGCCCGGCGAATGCAAGGCGCCTCGCAGGCGATGCCAAAGCATCGTCCAGCGCCCCCGCGACCCTTCTGCTGATGCAGGCCACTAGCCCGGTTCCGGGCTAGCGCGGGGCGATCACCATGATCATCATGCGGCCTTCCATCTTGGGGAACTGTTCGACCTTGGCCAGTTCCTCGAGTTCCTCGCGGACCCGGTCCAGGACCTTCATGCCCAGTTCCTGGTGGGCCATTTCGCGGCCGCGGAAGCGGATGGTGATCTTGACCTTGTCTCCCTCGTCGAGGAATCGGCGCACGTTGCGCATCTTGACGTCGTAGTCGTGGACGTCGATGCCGGGGCGCATCTTGATCTCCTTGACGTCGATGACCTTCTGCTTCTTGCGCGCCTCGTTGCGCTTCTTCTGTTCCTCGTACTTGAACTTGCCGTAATCGAGGATCTTGCAGACCGGGGGATCGGCGTTGGGCGACACCTCGACCAGGTCGAGGCCGACCTCGTACGCCATCTCCATTCCTTCTTGCACGGAAAGAACCCCGACCATCTCACCATTGTGATCGACGACACGGACATTCGGGGACTCGATCAACTCGTTGACGCGTGGTCCTTTGCGGACCGGCGCCTGGTTCATGGGACGTCTGATCGCTATTTACAAATCTCCTTGGCCTTTAGCGGTTGGGGTTGATGCCGGCGGACCGGCGGCTTCCTCGTCAAGTCTAGCGACTGCCTCTTCCAGTGCAAGGATTTCTTGAACCTTGCCGCCCAGCCGGCGGACCGCCACCGTCCGCCTTTCGGCCTCCCGGGCGCCGACCACCAGCATTACCGGCACCTTGGCGTGGCTGTGTTCGCGGACCTTGTAGTTGATTTTCTCGTTGCGCAGGTCGATCTCGCTCCTCAGCCCGGCCCCGGCCAGCGCCTCGTGGACGGTCCGCGCGTAGTCGTCGGCGGCGTTGGTGATGGTGGCGACCACCACCTGGACCGGGGCCAGCCACAACGGCAGGTGGCCGGCGTGCTCCTCGATCAGGATGCCGATGAAACGCTCCAGCGTTCCCAGGATGGCCCGGTGCAGCATCACCGGGCGGTGCTTCCGGCCGTCCTCGCCGATGTAGCTGGCGTCCAGGCGCTCGGGCAGCACGAAGTCCACCTGCAGGGTGCCGAGCTGCCAGTCGCGGCCGATGGCGTCGCGCAGCACGAATTCCAGCTTGGGGCCGTAGAAGGCCCCCTCGCCGGGGTTGAGCACGGTCTCCAGGCCGGCCGCGGCAGTGGCCTCCTCGAGCGCCTTCTCGGCCTTGTCCCAGGTGGCGTCGGAGCCGACCCGGACCGGCGGCCGGTCGGCGAACTTGACCACCACGTCGTCGAACCCGAAGTCCTTGTAGATGCTCAGCAGGAGTGTGCAGAAGGCCTCGGTCTCGGACGTGATCTGGTCCTCGGTGCAGAAGATGTGGGCGTCGTCCTGGACCATCGCGCGGACCCGCATCAGCCCGTGCAGGGCGCCCGAGGGCTCGTTGCGGTGGCAGCACCCGAACTCGGCCATGCGGATCGGCAGGTCGCGGTAGCTCTTGGTCCCCTGGCGGAAGATCTGGACGTGGCAGGGGCAGTTCATGGGCTTGAGCGCCAGCACCTTGTCCTCGGCTTGGCAGGTGAACATGTGCTGGCGGAACTTCTCCCAGTGCCCGGAGTCCTCCCACAGCGAGCGGTCGACCAGTTGCGGGGTGTTGACCTCGATGTAGCCGGCCCCATCCAGGCGCTTGCGCATGTAGTCCTGGAGGATGAGGTAGAGCGTCCACCCCTTGGGGTGCCAGAACACCGAGCCCTGGGCGATGTCCTGGAGGTGGAACAGGCCCATCTCGCGGCCGAGCCGGCGGTGGTCGCGCTTCTCGGCCTCCTCCAGCATGTGGAGGTGGGCCTTGAGCCGCTTGGCGTCGGGCCACGCGGTGCCGTAGATGCGCTGCAGCATCTGGTTGCGGGAATCGCCGCGCCAGTAGGCGCCGGCCAGCTTCATCAGCTTGAAGGCCTTGCCCAGGCGGCCGGTCGACGGCAGGTGGGGGCCCCGGCACAAATCGACGAAATCGCCCTGGCGGTAGAGCGTGATCTCCTCGTCGGCGGGCAGGTCGGCGATGATCTCGGCCTTGTACAGCTCGCCCTGGTCGTGGAAGAAGGCGATGGCGTCCTCGCGCGACCACACCTCGCGGACCACCGCTTCGTCGCGCTCGACGATCTCGACCATGCGGGCCTCGATCGCCTCCAGGTCGTCGGGCGTGAACGAGGTCTCGCGGGCGAAGTCGTAGTAGAAGCCGTTGTCGATCGCCGGGCCGATGGTCACCTGGACCTCGGGGTACAGCTCCTTGACCGCCTCGGCCATGAGGTGGGCGGCGTCGTGGCGGATCAGCTCCAGGCCGGCCTCGTCGCGCTCAGTGACGATGGCGATCCCGGCGTCGGCCTCGATGGTGCGCGAGAGGTCCCACAACGCGCCGTCGACGCGGATCGCCAGCGCCGCCTTGGCCAGGCCGGGACCGATCCCGGCGGCGATCTCGGCGCCGGTGAGGGGGCCGTCGAACTCCTTGACGCTGCCGTCCGGATAAGTGATCGCGAGCATGGGAACCGTGTTGTCGGCGGGAACGCGGAAACGGGGCGGAATGTAGAGGGATTCGCCGGGCTGTCAAGGCGCCTCAGCCGGGATCGTCGGGGTTCGCGGTGAGGCGGGCCACGGCCCGGCGCCAGCCGGCGAGCAGGGCTTGGCGCTCACTCGCCGCCATCGCCGGTTCGAAGCGGTCCCGGCGCCGCCAGCGGCCGGCGATGTCGTCGAGCGAGTCGTAGAGTCCGGCCTCGAGCCCGGCCAGGAAGGCGGCGCCCAGCGCCGTCGTCTCGCCGACCAGCGGACGGTCGAGGGGGATCGCCAGGACGTCGGACAGGAACTGCATCAGCCAGTCGTTGCCGATCATCCCGCCGTCGACCCTGAGCTCGGTCGGCCGGATGCCGTCCTCGGCCATGGCGTCGAACAGGTCGCGGGTCTGGTAGGCCACCGATTCGAGCGCCGCCCGGGCCAGTTCCGCGACCCCGGTGTCCCGCCTCAGACCGAACACGGCGCCCCGCGCCTCGGGGTCCCAGTGCGGCGCCCCGAGGCCGACGAAGGCGGGGACCAGGTAGACCCCGGCGTTGTCCTCCAGGCCGCGGGCCAGGGCCTCGGTCTCGGCCGCCGAGGCGATGATGCCGAGGCCTTCGCGCAGCCACTGGACGGCGGCCCCGGAGACGAAGATCGAGCCCTCGATGGCGTAGGTCGCCTGGCCGTCGAGCTGGTAGGCGATGGTGGTCAACAGCTTGTTGCGCGAGCGCAGCGGCGTCTTGCCGGTATTGAGGATGACGAAGCAGCCGGTGCCATAGGTGCTCTTGATCATCCCCTCCTCGAAGCAGGCCTGGCCGACGCAGGCCGCCTGCTGGTCGCCGGCGACGCCGGTGACGGGAATCGCCCGGCCGAACAGCTCCGCCTCGGTGTCGCCGAAGGGGGCGGCGCAGTCCAGGACCTCGGGCAGCAGGGCGCGCGGCACCCGGAACAGGCCGAGCAGCTCGTCGTCCCAGGTCCGGGTGTGGATGTTGAACAGGTTGGTGCGCGAGGCATTGGTGACGTCGGTGGCGTGGACCCGGCCGCCGGTCAGGCGCCACAGCAGGAAACTATCGACGGTGCCGAAGGCCAGCTCGCCGCGTTCGGCGCGGGCCCGCGCGCCGTCCACGGTGTCGAGGATCCAGGCCACCTTGGTGGCCGAGAAGTAGGGGTCGATCAGCAGCCCCGAGCGCCCGCCGACCGTTTCCGCGGCGCCCTGCTCCTCGAGGCTCCGGCAGACCTCGGCGGTGCGTCGGTCCTGCCACACGATGGCGTTGTGGATCGGCTGGCCGGTGGCCCGCTCCCAGACCACGGTGGTCTCGCGCTGGTTGGCGATGCCGATCGCCGCCACCCGGGCCCCGTGGTCGGCCATCGCCCGGCGGCACACCGCGAGCGTGGTCGACCAGATCTCCTCGGGGTCGTGCTCGACCCACCCCGGGGCGGGGAAAATCTGGGTGAACTCCTGGTGGCCTTCGGCCAGCCGGTTGCCGTCGAGGTCGAAGACGATGGCGCGGCTGCTGGTCGTCCCCTGGTCGATGGCCAGAATCAGCGGCGAGTCGGCCATGGTGTCCTCTCCTGTGGCAGGTAGCCGTCTTTCGCGGTACGATAGGCCGACTACGTGCTCATGTCCGAACGGAATATCGACAATGCCAGCCGACAACCTGAACCGCCGCCAGAGGGAGATCCTGGATCTGGCCCGGCGCCAGGGTTTCGTCTCCATCGACAAGATGGCGGCCGGCTTCGAGGTCACCAGCCAGACCATCCGCCGCGACATCAACCGGCTGTGCGACGACGGCCTGATGCAGCGCTTCCACGGCGGGGCCAGCCTGTCCTCCAGCGTCGAGAACCTGGCCTACGACACCCGCCTCGTGATGCACGCCGCCGAGAAGGCGGCGATCGCGCTCGAGGTCGCCCGCCACATCCCCGACCGGGCGTCCCTGTTCATCAACATCGGAACCACGACCGAGAGCGTCGCCCAGGCCTTGCGCCGGCGGAGCGGGCTCAGGGTCATCACCAACAACCTCAACGTGGCCAATATCCTGGGCGGCAGCCCCGACTTCGAGGTCATCGTCGCCGGCGGCGCGGTGAGGTCGCGCGACATGGCGATCGTCGGCGAGGCGACGATCGACTTCGTCAACCAGTTCCGGGTCGATATCGCGATCATCGGCATCTCGGGGATCGACGGCGACGGATCGCTGCTCGATTTCGATTTCCGCGAGGTGCGGATCGCCCAGGCGATCATCGCCAACGCGCGCCAGGTGTTCCTGTGCACCGACCACACCAAGTTCGGCCGCAACGCCATGGTGCGGCTGGGACACTTGCGCGAGGTGGACGTCCTGTTCACCGACCGTCCGCCGCCCGAGGCCATGGCCGAGGTCCTCAAGGAGGCCGATATCCAGGTCGTCCTGCCCCGCCAAAAGGTGGCCGGGGGGGCTGGTGGCTCCGATGCTGATATTGAGAGGAGATGAATGAGTGTGTTTTAAGTGGTGCGTTCCTCAAAAACAGATACGATAGTGGCTCCATCCCATCGGTAGATAAGATTTCCGGCTGGACGACAATTCGTCAGTAGTTTAGGCACGAAAACCACGCAACATTCTCCTCCATCCCGGCGAACGCTGTCATACACGATCCCATTGGAACCGTTGGCGCGTTTTTCTTTGGCGAAATTTTGTGCGGCGGCATACTGCTCGGGGTCCGGGTTATAGAGGTCTGCCCTCTCTTCGCGGTGACCCCGTATATCCTCAAGATCGCAGTCTAAGTCAGCTAGAATGACCCACATATCGAGGTCCATTGGTGGTTCGTTTGTAAAACTCATCCACCGTGCTTTGTGGAATTTCGTTTCTGCGATCGCTGTGTTTTTTTCCAACCCAGCGTAATAAACACCATAGAAACCATCCGAGAACCGGCTACCTTCCGATGTGAGGTGAACGAAAGCGCCCATGATGTATGAGGCATGGTTGCCCGTATAACGATCTGTGACCGGGATTAACGACAAGGCGTAGCTATTTTCACGAAGCCGTTCGTTTGTGAGTGCTTCGATCTTGAAAAGCGCATCCCAGTCCGCTGGGTCAGCGACCCTCTCAAAAATATTAATGAAGGGCACGCGGGTCGGGATAATTCGAAAGATGGGAGAGGCTTGAACTCTGCTGACGGTCATCCCCACCCACCGCGAGCGGTATCAAGGTGTCGGCGCACTTGATACAAGTCGGATACATTACCCGACAACATAAGATTGAGCGCAGAATTTCCACCAAACATTGGGGCTGTATTGGGTTTCCGCACCCAAGTGTCAGCAGTTTCTGTATTCGGAAGAAGAATTTGGAGCGCCTGATAGATACCCAAGATATATGAAATTCGCTCAAGGGTATCTTTAGACAGGTTCCCCTCTTTATTCCTTTTCCAATTGTAGAACGTGCGCTCTTTGGGGGAGCCGAGAAGCGTTATCTGTTCAGCATTAGACAGGTTCCACAGTTTCGCGAGATTAAAGAAGACTCGCAGAGCTGGGCTCGTTAGTTCATCAACGGTGGCGAGGGCGGGGGCTGCGACTTCGGCCATCTAACTAACCTCCAATTCGCGCACACCATAACTGCAAATTTGCAGTATGTCAATCAAAGAATGCAAATTTGCACACTTGATTGAGTAGGTTGTGGAATTGCTTACGTGTCAGTTTGGTTTGGAAGTCCTACCAGTTACTAATCCGCCGATAGGTGAGGCGCTTACCCTAAATGCCCTGTAGGGCCTTGGTGGCGCGCTCGGTATCGGAGATTTCGCGCTCGTTGTAGCGGAAATCGAATTCACCAAGTTCGGCCGCAACGCCATGGTGCGGCTGGGACACTTGCGCGAGGTGGACGTCCTGTTCACCGACCGTCCGCCGCCCGAGGCCATGGCCGAGGTCCTCAAGGAGGCCGATATCCAGGTCGTCCTGCCCCGCCGGGGAGCTCGCCCGGAGGCGGAATAGCGTTGAGGGCCGGGGCCAGGGCCGGGGCGTCGAAGGACGCGCTGACCGAGGTTTCCGGCGCCCCTTGGTACAGCGTCGTGCGCTGCCGGGGGGTGCGCGACAGGCTTCGGATCAGCGCCTCCATCCGTTCCGGCGGCATCTCCTGGCCATGGCTCGAGCCCGCCGCCCGGCTGATGCTCTCGTTCATCAGCGTGCCGCCGAGGTCGTTGGCCCCGGAGCGCAGGCAGACCCCGGCGACGTCCGGCCCCAGTTTGGTCCACGAGGTCTGGATATTGGTGATATGGGGGTGGAGCGCGAGGCGGGCGACGGCGTGCATCAGCACCGCTTCGCGAAACGTCGGTCCCTTGCGGACCAGGCCCTTGAGATAAAGCGGAGTCTCCATATGCACGAACGGCAGGGGCACGAACTCGGTGATCCCCCCGCCGCGCTTCTGAAGGGCGCGCAGGTGAAGCAGATGGCGCGCCCAGTGCCACGGGCGATCGATATGCCCGAACATGATGGTCGAGGTCGTCGGCAACCCGGCTTGGTGCGCCGCGGCCACGATGTCGATCCATTGTCCGGTGGAGATCTTGTCCGGACAGATCACGGCGCGGACATCGTCGTCGAGGATCTCGGCCGCCGTCCCGGGCAGGCTCCCCAGGCCCGCTTCGCGGAGCTGGCCCAGGAACTCGGCAACCCCGATGCCCAGGGTCCGCGCCCCCTGCCACACCTCGAGGGGCGAGAAGGCGTGGATGTGGATGTCGGGGAAGGCCCGGCTGACCGAGCGGCAGATCCCGAGATAGGTGTCTCCCGTGTAGGCGGGATGGATGCCGCCCTGCATGCAGACTTCGGTGGCGCCCCGCTCCTTGGCCTCGCCCACCCGGCGCAGGATCTCGCCGATCTCCAGGTCATAGGGACGTCCCCTGAGGTGGTCGGCCAGCTTGCCCTTGGCGAAGGCGCAGAAGCCGCAGCGGTAGTAACAGACGTTGGTGTAGTTGATGTTGCGGTTGACGACGTAGGTCACGCGATCCCCGTTGACCTCCCGGCGCAAGTCGTCGGCGGCCCGGCAAACCCGCCCCAAGTCCGGACCGCGCGCTTCGAACAGGCTGACGATCTCGGACTCCTCGAGGTCGTGGCCGGCGGCCGCCTTCGCCAACAGCCGGGAAAGCTCGCCGCCGATGGCCGGAGCGCCGTTCGGGGCCCGCCACGGAGGCGGCTTTCCCCGCCCCCCGGACAACCAGGAATCGGTCCGGGCATAGCCGCACGAATCGGCCTTGCCGAGGACCCGGGAGCGAAGCTCCGGGGCGATCCATCCCTCGGCGAAGACGAACCCGGGATAAACCGCCAGCCGTTCGACCAGGGTCTTGCCGGCCGCCGCGGTCTCGCCTTGAAGGGCCTCCAGGTGCGGCCACGGCGCTTCCGGGTTGACGTGGTCAGGGGTCACCGGCGAGACCCCGCCCCAGTCGTCGATGCCGGCGCCGATCAGGGCGCCGAGCGCCCCCGGGCGCAGGTTGGGCGGCGCCTGGATGCTCATCGCGGGGCCGAACAGCAGGCGCGCCAGGGCGACCGTCCACAGGTGCTCGGCGAGCGAAGGTTCGCTCGCCCCGGCCATCGCGGTGCCGGGTTTGGCGCGGAAGTTCTGGACGATGATCTCCTGGATATGGCGGTAGCGGTCGTTCAGCTCGCACAGCCGCAGCAGCGCCTCGATGCGTTCGGCGCGGCTCTCGCCGATGCCGATCAGGATGCCGGTGGTGAAGGGCACCGCCATCTCGCCGGCCAGGCGGATGACCTCCAGGCGCGCCGCCGGGCGCTTGTCCGGCGATCCGTGGTGGGGGCCTCCCTTGGCGCACAGGCGTTGCGAGGCGCTCTCCAGCATCAGCCCCTGGGATACCGAGACCCGGCGCAGCGTGGCGATGTCCTGTTCGCCGAGGACGCCCGGATTGAGGTGGGGAAGCAGTCCCGTCTCGGCCAGGACGCGCTCCGCGACCTCGCCCAGATAGGACACCGTGGTCGAATGGCCGAGCCGGGCCAGCTCGTCGCGGGCTTCGCGGTAGCGGCGCTCCGGCTTGTCGCCCAGGGTGAACAGCGCCTCCTTGCACCCGGCGGCGGCGCCGGCGGCGGCGATGGCGAGCACCTGCTCGGGGCTCAGGAACGCCGGTTCCCGTTTCCGGGGAGGCTCGGCGAAGGTGCAGTAGCGACAGGCGTTGCGGCACAGCCGGGTCAGCGGAATGAAGACCTTGCGCGAATAGGTGACGACATCGCCGTGCCCCGAGTCGCGAAGCGCCGCGGCGGCCTCCAACAACGGCCCCATGTCCTCGCCCGCGGCCAGCGCCAGCGCCTCGGATCGCGCAAACCCGGTCATGCCCGGCTCCGCGGCCGCATGTCGGCGCCGAGGCGTTGCCCGACGTCGATGGTCTCGAGGTAACGCGCCGTCAGGGTGGATGAGGGCCGTTCCTCGAGCGCCACCAGGTCGGCGGGCCAATCGACGTCGAGCCCGAGACCGGGAAGCCTGACGATGTCGGGCTCGATGGAGCACCGCCGGGCGGCCTCCATATGGGTCGAAAAACTGCCCCCGCCGAAGCTCAGCGGGATCGCCCCCGGGGGCGAACAGAGGACGGCGTTGGTCCCCCGCCCGTCCCGCGAGGGAACCAGCGTCACCGCCGGTGGCCGGCGATGGGCGTCAAGCACGCGGGCGATCTCGCCCGGAGTCACCAGCGGCACGTCGCCCGGGATGGCGATCATTTGTGAGCATCCTTCCCCGGACAGCAGCCGGACCGCCGCCATGCACGCCTCGCTCATCCCCCGGCCGCAAGCCTCGGCCAGGACGCGGGCGCCCAGCGCGGCGGCCAGTTCCATGGCCTCGGGATCGCCGGTGACGACCAGGATCCCGGCCACCCGGGGGGTCGCCGAAACCGCCCGCAACACGTCGCCCAGCATGGCCCGGGCCAGCTCCCGGCGTTCCCCGGCCTCGAGCACGCCGGCCAGCCGCGTCTTGGCCAGGGCGAAATCCTTGACCGGCACCGCGGCCCAGGTTCCTCGACCGCTCATCGCCCCGCCGCCTCCCGGCGGCCGATCCTCTCGGCGAAGGCGAGCACCTCGCGGGCCAGCGACTCCCGGTCCTCCAACGAGTCCATGACCGTGGCCGTGACCAGGGTCGGGATGGCGAGGCCGTCGGCGAGCGCCGCGTCGGCGTCGTCGAGCACGAAGCCGTCGGGCAGGTCCCCGTAATGGCGGGCGACGCTGGCGGCGTCCACCGGCAGGCCCAGTTCCCGCAGCATCTTCGCCGCCGGCCCCTTGACCGCCCGGCCGCCGACGATCGGGCTCACCGCGATGATTGGCGCCGGGCACGCCGCCAGCGCCTCGCGCACCCCCGGCACGGCGAGGATGGGGTCGATGCTGACGAAGGGGTTCGACGGGCAGACGACGACGGCCCGCAAGGCGGGGTCGCCGAGCAGGTCGAGGAACGATCCGTTGGCCTCGGCCGTCTCCGCGCCCTGGTAGCGGAAGCCGCGGACCTCGGGCCGGCAGGCCTCGCGCACGAGATAGTGCTGGAACGGAAGCTGGCGGCCGTCCGCCGTCTCGACGACGGTCCGCACCGGGGCATCGCTCATCGGCCAGATGTGCGCCCGGACGCCGAGGCGGCGGCAGAAGTCAGCGGTCACGGCGCTCAGCGTCAGGCCCTCCTCGAGGCACTCGGCGCGGCGCACGTGGACGGCGAGATCGCCGTCCCCGAGCCGGAACCACGCCTCGCCCCCGAGCCGCTCCATCTGTTCCATGAAGGTCCAGGTCTCGCCGGCCCGGCCCCACCCCTGGTCGCGGTCGTTCTCCCCGGCCAGGGTGTACATGAGGGTATCGACGTCGGGCGAGATGGGCAGCCCCAGGTGCTCGAAGTCGTCGCCCGTGTTGACGACCACCGCCAACCGCCACGGCTCGAGGACCCGATAGAGGCCAAGCGCCAGCTTGGCACCGCCGATGCCGCCGCTGAGCGCCAGGACGCGGGGAGGCGGGCTCACAGGAACAGGTCCTCCTCCCGGGGCCGGATCAGCGTCGCCGCCCCGGCGCCCTCGCCGCCCGCCCGGAGCCCCTTGACCAGGACCACCGGCAGCCCCTCGTCGCCCTGCCCCTGGACCAGCGTCGCGGCGGCCGCCAGCTCGTCGGCGATCGCCTCCTCGCTCACCGTCAGGTGGCGCCCGAAGAGGTCCCGCCGGCCGCGCAGATCGACCAGCGCGGGAACCCCCGCCGCCCCCAGCGCCATGCCCACGGTGCCGTTGCGCCAGGCCCGGCCGACGCTGTCGTTGACGATCACCCCGAGATCGACGCCCAACCGCTGGCCCAACGCCGAGCGCAAGCGGCGGCAGGTGGCGTCGGGGTCCTCGGGCAACAGCAGCACTTCTTCGCCGGCGCCGACGTTGGAGGCGTCGACGCCGGCGTTGGCCAGCACCAGGCCGAGACGGTGGACGACGATCAGCAGGCCCGGGCGCAGTCGCAGGACCCGCTCCGATTCCGATAGGATGACCTCGACCAGTCGCGAATCCTTTTCGCATTCGGCGGCGATGTCCCGGGCCTTGTTCGACACCTCGACATCCGCCAGGTCGACGATTCGGCCTTCGGCCTTGGAGACGATCTTCTGGGCCACCACCAGCACGTCCCCGTCCTCGGCGGTGGTCTCCGCCGCGGCCAGGGCGTCGACGATCAGCTCAACGAGATCGTCGCCCGGTTCGACCAGGGGGATGCCGGGCAGGGCGATCAGCTCGAGCCGCTCAGGCATCGGCCTTGGGCTCGCCGACGATTTGGATTCCGGCGCCGTCGATCTTGTACTTCCGGTTGATGAAGATCAGCACCGAGGTCAGGGCCTCGCCGACCACCGAGTTGTCGATCGGTCCGGCGTGCCATCCCCTGAGGCCGGCCGCCCGGACCAGGGAGATCACGGTTTCGCGCGCCGCCGGGTCGTTGCCGCACACCAGCACGTCGCCGTGGACGTGGCCGGCGTCCTCGCCCAGGTGGGCGGCGGCCACGGTGTGGAACGCCGACACCACCCGGACCTCCTCGCCCAGCGCCTGTTGGGTCGCCTTGGCGACCGAACCCTGGTCGGGAAGGGTGACCCGGCTGACCTTCGGCGGGACCAGGGGAACCGTGACGTCGATCAGGATCTTGCCGGGCAGGGCATCCTTGATCTGTTCGAGAGTCGCTGCGTGGTGGGCGAAGGGAACCGAGAGGACGACGACATCCGCCGCCGCCGCCGCCTCGAGGTTGCCGGTGCCCCGGACCGAAGCCCCCGGCACCCGCCGGCCCAGCTCGCGGGCCGCCGCCGCGCCCTTGTCGGGAGACCGCGAGCCGATGACGATGGGGTAGGCGGCCTTGGCCCAGCGATAGGCCAGGCCGCCGCCGAGATCGCCCGAACCGCCAATCAGGGCGATCACGGGAAGGGTGTCGCTCATAGTAGGTCTCCCGCGTTGTCCTCAGGAACTCCCGTGGCGGGCTTTGGCCTCGGCGATGACCTTGCGCCGCTGGGGAGAGGACAGGAGTCGGCGCCGCGCCTTCTCCCAGCGGCCGGGCTCGCCGTCGCCGTCCTCGCCGTCGAGGGCATCGAGAAGGCCCTTGGTCGCGGCGACCGCGGCGGGGTCGTTGCCGGCGGCGTCGCGGCCGATCGCCATCGCCGTTTCGAGACTCTCGGCCGGACCGACGAGCTGGGACACGATGCCGACCCTCAGGGCGGCCTCGGCGTCGAACCGCTGGCCGAGGACCAGCAGCCGGAAAACCACGTCACGCCCGAGCCGCTTGCGCATCCGGGCCACCGAGCGAGGGTTGTAGAGCAGGCCCATGCGGGTGGCCGGAACATGGAAGTAGGCGTCCGCCGAGGCGATCCGCAGATCGCAGTTGGCGGCGATGTCGAAGGCGCCGCCGAGACAGGGGCCGTCGATCGCCGCGATCACCGGCACCGGCAGGTCGCGGATCGCCCCGGTGACGGTTTCGATCGCCTCGTCCATCGCCAGGTCTTCGGCGGTCCCGGTCAATTCCGCCAGGTCCGCCCCGGCGCTGAAGCAGCCCCCGGCGCCGGTAAGCACCACCGCCACCGCGTCGTCCGCCACCGCGTTCGACAGGGCCTCGCTCAGCGCCCCGAGCAGCGGGAAGGACAGCGCGTTCCTGCGCTGGGGGCGGTTCAGGGTCAGAACGACGACCCCGTCCCGGCAGTCGATGCGGATCAGATCGGCCATTGGTTCATCTTAGCGAGTTTCGAGGCGGCATCAAACGCATCAACCATGGCCTCTCAGGCGCCGTCGTTCAGCGACCGCCACACCCGTTCGGGGGTCATCGGCAGGCGCCGTTGCCGGATCCCGAGGGCGTCGTGGATGGCGTTGGCGACACAGGCCGCGACCGGGATGATCGGCGGTTCGGCGATCGTCTTGGCGCCGCCGGGGCCGGCCTCCTCGAAGGTCGGGGTGAAGATGACCTCGACCGGGACCGCGTCGGGGAACGTCGCCACCCGGTCGTCCAGGTAGCCGGGGTTGAGCAGCCGGCCGTCGCCGTCGACCGCGGTCGCCTCGGAAAGCGCGAAACCCAGTCCCTGCGTCACGCCGCCGATGACCTGTCCCGCCGCGCCGTTGGGGTTGAGGACGGTGCCGGCGTCGTGCGCCGCCCAGTACCGCTCCACCGCGACCTTGCCGGTGAGGACGTCGATTCGCACCCGGCAGCCGTGGGCGGCGAAGGTGTAGGCGGGAGAGATGTTGCCGTAGCCGCTGTCGTCGGGGACATCGACCCCGGTCGGCTCGTAGCGCCCGGTGACGTCGAGCTCGGCCAACCGGTTGCCCCGCGCCGCGAGGTCCACCACCTCGGCCACCGGGGTCTCGGCGTCGAGGCCGTGCTCGGCGGCGAAATCCCGGCAGGCGGCCCTGAACCGCCGACAGGCGTCGATCGCCGCGTGGCCGGCGAAGAACGCCGTCCGGCTGGCGAAGCTGCCCAGGCCATGGGGGCCCGAGGCCGTGTCGCCGAGCACCACGCGCAGCCGCTGGCGCTCGAATGCGAGTTCGCGGGCGACGATGGAGATCAGCACCTCGACCGTGCCCCCGCCCACATCGACCTCGCCCGAGGCGATGCGAATGGTGCCGCCGGTCTCGGCGTTCAGGGTGACCAGCGCCCGGTCGAAGCGCTGTTCGTAGCCCCGGTTGCCGATCGAGTGGATGGCCGCGGCGACGCCGTAACCGACCCGGTAGCGCCCATCGGTGGGCGGCGGGGCTTGGCGGCGGTGCGCCGCGGTGCGTTTGGCGACGGCGTCGAGGCAGTCGTCGAGGCCGCAACTGCCGATCTTCCAGCCGTGGATCGTGGTGTCGCCGGCCCGGGTGGCGTTGGCCCGCCGCAGCTCCACCGGGTCGCGGCCGAGGCTTCGGGCCAGCTCGTCGATCAACTGCTCCTGGGCGAAGGTCGCCTGGGGGCTGGAGAAACCCCGGAAGCACTCGGACGGGATGGTGTTGGTGTAGACCAGCCGGGCCCGGCCCCTGGTGGCCGCGAAGCGGTAGAGATTGTCCATCCGGATGGCGGCCTGCAGGGTGACGGCGGGGGCGTGGCAGGAATAGGCGCCATTGTCGGCCAGGACCGTCGACTCCTTGGCCACCAGCCGGCCCTCGGCGGTCGCCCCGATCCGCATCTCGAAGCGCATCGCGATACGCGTGCGTCCGGCGATCATGTCCTCGCGCCTCGACAGGACCATGGCGACGTCGCGCCTTAGCCGGCGCGCCAGGGCCAGGCACACCAGATGCGTGGGGTGCTCCCACTTGGCGCCGAACGAACCGCCGATGTCGGGGGTCACGACCTCGAGTCCGGCCCCCCAGCGGTTGACGATGTCGCGGTACTGCTCGGCCAGCACGGCCGGGAAATGGGTGCCGGTCACCAGTTCGAGGCGATCCCCGGAGACCCGGGCCAGGGTCGCCCGGGGTTCAAGGTAGGCGTGGGGCACGGCCTCGGTCTCGAAAGTGCCCTCCGCCCACACCGCGACCCGCGCGCAGGCGGCGTCCCAGTCGCCGCGCTCGGCCGAAAACCGCTCGGCGACGTTGCCGGGACACGACTCGTGGATCGGCGTCGCCAACCCCAGCGCGTCGTCCATGGTCAGGGCATGGGGGAGGACCTGGTAGTCGATCACCAGGGCCTCGATGCCCCGGACCAGCGAGTCGGCGTCGGTGGCGGCGACGGCGGCGAGGCCGTCGCCGACGTAGCGCGCGACCGGCGACAGCACCGGTTCGTCGGCCCGGAAGTGGCCCAGCATGATGCCCTCGAAGTCGGCCGGGGTGAGCACCGCCAGCACCCCGGGAACGGCCAGCGCGGCGCGGGTATCGATGGCGGCCACCCTGGCGTGGGCGTGGGGGCTGCGGGCCAGCCCGGCGACGGCGGTGCCCTTGGGCACCAGGTCGGCGGTGTAGCGCGAGCGCCCCGTGGCGCGATCCCACGGCGTCGAGGCCCCGATCCCGGACAGGGAGGTCATCGCAGCCCGGCGAGCGCTTCGAGAAGCTGCTGGTAGCCGCCGCAGCGGCAGATGTTGCCCTCGAGCAGCTTGGCCAGCGAATCGTCCCCGGTTTCGCCGCCGCCATCCTCCAGCCAGGCGCCCATCACCGCGATCCCCGAGGCGCAGAAGCCGCACTGGAGTCCGCCATGGCGCTCGCAGGCCCGCGCGAAGCGGTCCAGGAGGGCCTCGGAAAGACCCTCGATGGTGGTCACCTGGCGCCCCGCGACGACGCCGCACAGCAACAGGCACGAGCACATCGGCTGACCGTCGACGAGGACCGTGCAGGCCCCGCAATCGCCTTCGCCGCATCCCTCCTTGGCGCCGACCAGGCCCAGCTCGGCGCGCAGGAAGTCGAGCAGCCGGCGCCCGGCCCAGGCCGGGGGAATGTCGTGGAGGGCGCCGTTGACGCGCAGGGTCGCCTTGGCCGTCATCTGGCTTCCGCCCGCCGCCCGGCCGCGGCCAGCGCATCGCGGACCACGGCCTTGACCAGTTGGCGCCGGTAGCCGGCGCTCGCCCGGTGATCGGAGATCGGCGCGCAGGCTTCGCCTGCGGCTTCCGCCGAGGCGTCCAACCCGGCCTCGCTCAACGGACGGCCGACCAGCATCGCCGCGGCCTCGGCGACTTCCACCGCGGTCGGAGCCACGGCGCCGAGAGCCAGCCGGGCGGCGGCCACGGTGCGGCCATCGGCTTCGAAGCGAAGCCGGGCGGCGGCGCTGGCGAACGCCAGATCGAGGGCCTGGCGCTGGGTGAAGCGCACGAAGGCGCTGGTCTCGCGGGCCGCCAGCCGGGACAGCGAGACCGCCGCCACCAGCTCGCCGTCGCCCAGCCCGGTGTCGCCGGGGCCGACCAGGAAGTCCTCGAGGGGGAGCCGGCGCCGGTCGCCCGAGGGGCCGACAACCTCGACCTCGGCATCATGGACCAGCAATCCCGGGAGGGTGTCGCCGGCGGGCGAGGCGGTGCAGACGTTGCCGACCAGCGTCGCCTGGTTGCGAAGCTGCACCGAGCCGATCGAGCGCGCGCCATCGAAGACCGCCGGGGCGGCGGCGCGGAAGGCCGGCGAGCGGACGATGCTGGCCAGGGTGACCGCCGCCCCCACCCTGAGCGGCTCGCCGCCGGTCTCCAGGGCGCGCAGTTCCTCGACCCCGCCCGTCCACACCAACCGCCGGGGCTCGCCCCGCTGGCTGGCCCACAACAGGATGTCGGTGCCCCCGGCGAAGGGATGGGCGCCTTCGGCCAGATGCCCAAGCACCTCCTCGAGGGCGGTCGGGCAATGGAGCTCGAGCTCGGGCAGGCGGCTGGGGCGGAGGGTCGAAGAAGTCGCTGACAACATTCACATCCATTGCAATACAACCGCGTCCAAGCCAGTAGATACCGGTTGCGGACGGTGCGTAAACTTGAAAAAAAATTGGAGTTGCGTAACAATACCTTCATGCAAAGCCTACACGCGAAACTGCCGCCGATGAACACCCTCGCGGCCTTCGAGTCCTCCGCGCGCCACCTCAGTTTCACCCGCGCCGGCGAGGAATTGCAGATCAGCCGCGAGGCGGTCAGCCGCAAGATCCGAATTCTCGAGAACCATCTCGGGGTCAAGCTTTTCGTCCGCCTTTACCGGGCCCTGAAACTGACCGAGGCGGGCGAGGCGTTCCACTCGACGGTGGTCGGAAGCCTGGAAGACATCGCCCACACGACCGCCGAGTTGCGGCGCCTGACCCAGCCGACCAAGATCACGATCACCGCCACCATCGCCATAGCCTCGTTCTGGCTCACCCAGCGCCTTCCCCGCTACCGCGAGGAACACCCGGAAGCGGAGATTCACGTCACCGTGGCCGACGAGCCGATCAACCTGGTCGGCGAAGGCATCGACATCGGCCTGCGCTACGGCGACGGGAACTGGTCGGGGCTCAAGGCGACCAAGCTGTTCGATGTCATGTCGTTTCCGGTGTGCTCGCCCGGATACCTCCGCGACGCCCCTCCCATCGAGACCCCGCGGGACCTCCTGGACCAAACCCTGCTGTACCTGGACGGGACGATGCATTCGCACGAGAACTGGGATTGGTGGGTGGGGAATTTCGGCCTCCAAATGCCGGACTCGGTCCGCGCCGTCAGGTTCAACAGCTACGCCAACGTCATCCAGGCCGCCCTGGAAGGCCAGGGCGTCGCCCTCGGGTTCAGCCACATCAACGGCGACCTGCTGTCCAAAGGGCTGCTGGTGCGGCCCATCGAGGATACGTGCTTCAAGGGCTACGCCGTCTACCTGGTGGTTCCCGGCGGCGTCACGCCGACCCCGAACACCCGCCGGTTCTTCGACTGGATCGTCAGTGAAGCGGAGTCGGAGCCGGAATTCGCATGATGGAACTGTTACGCCGAGCCAATCCTTTTTCACGTTTACCCGTCCCCGGTTAATCACTATGACCTCTTCAGCTTCCGAACCCGCAAGCGCCAAGAGGAGACCGCCGAAATGAAGGTTGGAGTGTCGCTTGGAATCAGCCATCGCGAGCCCATCTCGCACACCGTCGAAGTCGTCCGCGACGCCGAAGAGCTGGGTTTCGACAGCGCCTGGATCGCCGACGTCCAGCTTTCGATGAAGGACTGCTATTCGGCGCTCACGCTGTGCGCGGCGAACACCTCGACGATCCTGCTGGGGACCGGCGTCACCAACCCGGTGACCCGCCATCCGACGACCATCGCCAATGCCTTCACCGCGCTTCAGGAGGTCAGTGGCGGGCGCGCCGTGATCGGCATGGGAAGCGGATGGACGGGTGTCTATTCGATCGGCCTCAAGCCGGCGACCATCAAGTATCTCGAGGAATCGATCGTCAATATCCGCAAGCTGTGTTCCGGCGAGGAGGTCGTGGGAGCGGACGGCGCGCCCTATCACCTGGTCACCGCGACCGGCAAGATCCCGATCTTCATCGCCGCCAACCAGCCGAAGATCCTGGGCATGTGCGGGCGGGTCGCCGACGGCGTGATCCTGATGGGCGGCGCCAACGCGGAATTCACGCAATGGCAGATCGACCATGTCCGGCGCGGCGCCGAAGAGGTGGGGCGGAACTTCGAGGACATCCAGCTCCACCTGTGGGCGGCCATCGGGATCTCCGAGGACCGCGCCCAGGCGATCGACGACGTCGGCCACTGGGTCGCCTCGCAGGCCGAGACCTTCAACAAGTGGCGCCACCTTCCCGAGTTCCTCCATCCCTTCAAGAAGGACTTCGAACGGGCCGGTGAAACCTACGACCGCCTCGAGCACATGTCCCAGCACGCCGGCCACAAGGACGCCGTTTCGCCCGAGTTCGCCGAATACGTGGCCATCGTCGGAACCGCCGAGGAGTGCCTGGACAGGATCCGGATGTTGGAGAAGCTGGGGCTCCATGGCGTGACCCTGGCCTTCCGGGCCGGCGCCGGGGGCAGGCGGAAGCGCATGGAGGAGATCCGGGACGGCATCATCAAGCACCTGAAGTAGGCGCCGGGGCGCCGGCAGGAAACGGGAGGCGGCCATTCCCGAGACGCCAGGAGAAGCCGGAATGGACGGCCGGGGGACGACCGTGGTCCTGATCCATGGCCTGTCCGAGGAACGCTCGGTATGGGAGAGGCAGGCGTCTTTCCTGCGCCGCCGCTCGATGGATGTCGTGACCTACGACGTCAGGGGGTTCGGGACCAGCCCGGTGGGCGCCGGGGACGGCACGGTGCGCCAGATGGCGGACGACCTGGCCCAGCTTCTCAGCGCCCTCGGCGGCGCTCCCGCCTGGCTGGTCGGGTTCTCCATGGGCGGCGTCATCGCCCAGCGGTTCGCGCTCGACTTCGCCGACCTGACCCGAGGGCTGGTCCTCCTCGCCAGTTCCTGTTCGGTCGGCCGCGGCGGAGTGGATTTCTTCCGGACCCGCCTCGAACAGGCGGCGAGCGGCGGCCTCGAGGCGCTGGGGGCGATCAACGCCGAAGACGCCCGGGGATGTTTCGCCACCGGCGACGAGAGCCTGATCGCCGAGTACCGGCGGCTGCGCACGGCAGCGGTCAGGGACGTCGAGGGATACCTGAATGCGGGCCGGGCGATGCTGGACCTCGCCAAGAACCCCTTGACGCCGCGCCTCGGCGCCATCGCCCGGCCGACCCTGGTGATCGCCGGCGAGCTCGATCCATACTGCCCGCCCAAGGCCTCGGGGATGATCGCCACCGCCATTCCCGGGGCCCGATTCGAGGTCGTCCCGGGGGTCGGCCACTGCTTTCACTGGGAGGCCAGCGAGACCACCAACCGACTGATCCACGGCTTCATCGACGGCCGGGACTGAAGGGACACCGAAGATGAGCGAAGACAAGGGATTCCAGGAGGAGACGCCGCTGATCTGGGAGAAACGCGGCCACGTGGCGCTGCTGACGCTGAACCGGCCCCAGGCGATGAACGCGTTCACCCTGGAATCGATGGAGGAACACCGCCGGCGGCTGGAGGAATTCGACGCCGACGACGATCTGCGGGTGCTGGTCTACACCGGACAGGGACGCGCCTTCTCGACCGGGATCGACATCAAGAAGGCGCCGGACTTCCTGTACTGGGACGCCGAGATCCGCAACCGCTACTGGGTCACCCCCCTTTCGCTGAAGATCGCCAAGCCGACGATCGCCGCGATCAACGGCTACGCCTTCGGCGGCGGCCTGGAGCTGGCGCTCGGCTGCGACATGCGGGTCGCCGCCGAAGGCGCGGTGATGGGGCTGCCGGAGGCCAAGTTGGGCGCCCTGCCGGGAGGCGGCGGGACCCAGACCCTTCCCCGGCTGGTCGGTCTCGGCGACGCCCTGATGATGATGCTGACCGGCGAGTCGATCACCGCCGAAGAGGCCCTTCGCTTGCGGCTGGTCCAGAAGGTGGTGCCGGGCGAACGGCTGCTCGACGAGGCGATGCGGATCGCCGAGGCGATCTGCGAAAACGGCCAGACCGCGGTCCGCCTGATCAAGGAAGTCGCCATGCTGGGACTCACCATGGGGTTGGCGGACGCGCTGTGGCTCGAGCAGATTTATTTCCAGCGCGGGCGGATCCTGGCCGAAGACGAGATCACCGAGCGGATCCGCGCATTCCAGGACAGAAGCAAGAAGAAGGGGGGCTGAAGACCATGGACTTGGGATTGCAAGGCAAGACGGCCATCGTCACCGGCGGCGCCTCGAACATCGGCAAGGCGATCGCGCTCGGGCTGTTCGCGGAGGGCGCCAACGTCGTCATCGCCGACCTCGACCAGGCGCAGGCCGAGCGCGTGGTCGCCAACCTCGAGGCATCGCGCCCGGGCGGCGCGTTGTTCGTCAACACCGACGTCGGCGAACGGACCCAGGTCGAGGCCCTGGCCGCCCGGACGCTGGAGGCGTTCGGCCACATCGACATCCTGGTCAACAACGCCGGATGGACCAACAACGGCTATTTCCTGGAGAAGCCCTACCGGGACTTCGAGCGCGAGATCGACATCAACCTGTGGGGGCCGATCCACTGCGTGAGGGCGGTGGCGCCGTCGATGATCGAAAGGTCGTACGGCAAGATCATCACCATCGGCTCGGACGCCGGGCGCGTCGGCGAGTTCAAGGAGGCGGTCTACGGCGCCTGCAAGGGCGGGGTCATCGCGCTGAGCAAGGCCCTGGCGCGCGAGTTCGGCAAGCACAACGTGACCGTCAACGTGGTCTGTCCGGGCCTGACCCTGCCCGAGAATCCCGAGGACGCGGGGGTCAACAGCCTGTGGCACAGCGACAGTCCGCAAAACAAGCTGTTCCGCGACGAAGACGTGCTGGCCAAGGTGGTCCGCCAATATCCCCTGAGGCGGCACGGGGTGCCCGGCGACATCGTGCCGATGGTGCTGCTGCTGTCCTCGGACGTGTCGTCCTACGTCACCGGCCAGGTGATCAGCGTGAGTGGCGGTTATGCCATGTGATGCCTACCGCAAGGAGGGCTACTGGAGCGACCGCCTGATCACCGATTTCTTCGAGGACGCGCTCGAGAGGTCTCCGGGGAAGGTCGCCGTTAAGGACGACCGCTTCGGCGCCCTGACGTACGGCGAACTGGCGCCGAAGGTCGCCCGGTTGGCCGCCGCCCTGGAGGCACGGGGCGTCGAGCGGGGCGACAGGTTCGTCATCGCGATGCCCAACTGGCAGCACGTCCCGGCGTTGGTGCTGGCCCTCACGTATGTCGGCGCGACCTGCGTCCATATGCCGGTCACCGGGGGAGAGCACGAGTTCTCCGGCGTCCTCGGGATCACCGAAGCCAAGGGCATCGTGGTCCCCGAAGAGTTCGCAGGCGTCGATTACGTGTCGCTGATCGGCGGCATCGCGGCCAGGTTCGACTCCCTCGAGATCCTGGTTGCGGTCGGTGGAGAGCGCCGGGAGCCGGGATGGGTGAGCTTCGATCGGCTGCTGTCGGAGGCTCCCAAGGGCGGCCCCTGGCCGGGCCGGCGACTGTCGCCTTCGGAGGTCTCGCTGCTGCTGTTCACCTCGGGGTCTTCCGGGGATCCCAAGGGGGTGATGCACAGCTCGAACTCGATCGGCGCCTTGAACACGACGGTGGCGCCGATCTACGCCATGGGTCCCGAGGAGGTGATCTTCATGGGCGCGCCGCTGGGCTACTCGGCGGGTTACGCGCACGGGCTCAGGCTCGCCTTGTATCTGGGGGCGACGCTGGTCCTCCAGGAATCGTGGGATGCCGGGCGGGCCCTGGAAACCATGGCCCGGGAAAAGGCGACCTTCACCCTGACCACGCCGACGCTGCTGCGCGATCTGCTTGAGAACGAGTCGTTCCCGGTTCATGCCGGCGACCTGGCGCTGCGGCTCATCTTCTGCGGCGGCACCTACGTGCCGGGCGACCTGCTGCGTTCGGCGCGCGACAAGCTGCCCGACACGCTGACCTCGGTGATCTGGGGCATGACCGAGGGCATCGGCACCGCGTGCCGGCCCGATACGCCCCCCGAGCGCGTCGTCGGCACCGACGGCCGGCCGTTCCTGGGGACCGAGCTCAGGATCCTCGCCGAGGACGGCACCGAGGCCCCGGCGGGCACCGAAGGCGACCTGGTGATGCGGGGCCCCCAGTTGTTCCGGGGCTATTACAAAAGGCCGGAACTGAACGTCGACGTCTTCCTGCCCGGGGGATGGTTCCGGACCGGCGACGTGGCGTCGATCGACGCCGAGGGCTTCGTCAAGATCAGCGGCCGCCGCAAGGACCTCATCATCCGCGGCGGCGCCAACATCGTGCCGGCGGAGATCGAGGAACTGCTGAGCGGCGATCCGAGGATTGGCCAGTTGGCGGTGGTCGGCATGCCCGATGAGCGCCTGGGCGAACGCGTCTGCGCCTGCGTCGTCCCCGCGGCGGGCGGCGACAACCTGACGCTGGAGGACATCGTCGACATCGTCCGCCGCCAGGGGCTGTCGAAACAGAAGTGGCCCGAGCGCCTGGAGCTCATGAAGGCGCTGCCGGCGACCTCGGCGGGGAAACTCAAGCGCCCGGCCCTGCGCGACTACGTGCGCCAAAAAATCGAAGCGGAAACCGCCGAAACCTAACCTGCCAGGGCTCGCCAGTCGTCGCCCAGGCGGTCGCGGAAGGGCGGCGCGGCGATCTCGATCAGGGCCTCGGCGCGGGCGTGGCGGGACAGGTGGCGGATGCGCCGGGCGCCGTATTCGGTGACCACGTAATCGATGTCGGTGCGCAACGCCGTGGCCGCGGTGTGGGGGGCCAGCGCGGCGACGATGCGCGACCTCATGCCCCCCCCGGCGGTCGCCTTGAGGGCGATGATCGAGCGGCCGCCCGGCGACAGCGCGGCGCCGCGCATCATGTCGACGGAGCCCCCGGTGCCGCTGACCTGCCGGCCCTCCAGCATGTCGGCGTTGAGCTGGCCGAAGAGGTCGATCTCCAACGCCGAGTTGATCGACACGAAGTTGTCGATGCCCCGGATGACGCCGACGTCGTGGGTGTGGCTTACCGGCCGCAAGGAAATCTCCGGGGCCTGGCCGGCCCACTCGATCAGCTCCCGGCTGCCCAGCGTCACGCCGCCGACGATCTTGCCGCCGATGTTGCCGGCCCTGGCCAGGGCCATCACGCCGTCGGCGATCATCCCCGAATGGACCCCGAGGTCGTTGCGCTCGCCGAGCGCCGCCAGGGCGGCGTCGGGAATGGCGCCGATGCCGATCTGGATGGTGTCGCCGTCGCCGACCAGTTCGCCGACATGGCCGCCGATCGCGCGCGCCGCATCGTCGACCTTGGCTAGGGGGAAGGTCGCCACCGGCCGCTCGCAGGGGACCGCGAAGTCGAGCCGCGCCAGGGGCAGCGTGGGGGCGTCGGCGGGGGCCGGCTGGCGGGGGTTGATCTCGCCGATCACCAGCCCCGCCTTGTCGAGCACCGCCGGCAGGAAGTCGGCGCTGACGCCCTGGGAGACGATGTTGTCCTTGCCGGGCGGAGGAAGTTGGACGATGACGGCGTCGATCTCCAGCTCGTGCTCCAGGTAATCGAAGATCGCGCGGTATTGCAGGGGCACGAAGTCGACCCGCCCGGCGGCCACCGACTCCCGGTTCTGGGGCGTCGCGAGGAACGCCGTCGAGCGGGCCTCGGGATGAAGCGCCGAGAAGTCGACGCCGTTGATCCCGGGCACCGAGACCGAGACGAAACGGACCCCGGCGCAACACTCGCTCCGGCGGGCCAGGGCGTCGAGGATCTCGCCGGGCTCGGCGGTCGCCCCGGCGACGAACACGCACATCCCGGGTTTCAGCTTGGCGGCGGCCTCCTCGGCGTCGATCCACGCCGTCATGGGTCCCTCTCCGGCGGCCGGCGGCCGGCCCACGGCCGGGCCCGCTCGAGTTGCCCGGCGAGGCGGAACAGGGTCGCCTCGTCGCCGTAGCGGGCGGTCGCCTGGACGCCGATCGGCAGGCCGTCGGCGGTCCACTGCAGCGGCAGCGAGACCGCCGGCAGCCCGGTGGCGTTGGCGATCAGGGTGAAGCCGGTGAACTCGCCCAGCCGGGCGATGTGCACATCGCGCGTCTCGGGCGTGTAGTCGAAGTAGCCCAGAGGCACCGGCGGCCGGGCCAGGGTCGGCGTCAGCCAGACGTCGTGGTCGTCGAACAGGCGGGCGAAGTCGCGGCCGATCCGCTGCAGGTCCTGGAGCGCCAGCAGGTAGTCGCCGCCGCTCTGCTTCAGGCCGTTGCGGTACATCCGCCAGGTCAGCGGCTCGAAGCACTCCTCCCTCGCCTGGCGCCCGGTGCGCCGCGCCCAATCCCCGATGACCCAGCACAGATAGCCGGTCAGCACGGCGCCGAAGGCCTTGAACAGCCGTTCGCCGTCAAGCGCCGGCGCCCCTTCCGCGACGTCGTGGCCCAGCTCCTCGCACAGCCGGGCCGCCGAGACGGCGGCGGCGGCGCACTCCGGATGCGCCGCCTCCCCGGTCAGCGGGATCGTCGCCAGGGCGATCCGCAGGCGTCCCGGGTCGCGCCCCGCCTCCTCGGCGTAGGGTCGCTCGGGCGGCGCCGGCCAATACGGCTCGCCCGGCGCCGGACCGGCGGTGGCATCGAGGATCGCCGCGCTGTCGCGCACCGAGCGGGTCACCACGTGCTCGCAGATGATGCCGCCGGCGATGTCGCCGTATCCGGGGGCCAGGGAGTTGCGGCCCCGGGTCGGCTTGAGGCCGACCAGGCCGCAACACGAGGCCGGGATGCGGATCGAGCCGCCGCCGTCGTTGGCGTGCGCCGCCGCCACCATGCCCGAGGCCACGGCCGCCGCCGAGCCGCCGCTGGAGCCGCCGGTGCCCATGCTGGTGTCCCATGGATTGCGGGTCGGGCCGAAGTGCCTCGGCTCGGCGGTGGTCACCAGGCCGAACTCCGAGGTGTTGGTCTTGCCCAGCACGATCAGGCCCGCCCGCCTGTAGCGGCGCACCAGCTCGCTGTCGTGGGGCGAGACGTAGTGGCCGGCGAGGAAGGCGGAGCCGTCCGATAGCGGCGTCCCGGCGCATTCCGCCACCAGGTCCTTGAGCAGGAACGGCACCCCGGCGAAGGGCGCCGGCGCCGGCACGGCGGTGGCCGCCGCGTCGCGCGCCTGCTCGTACAGCGGCGTGACGACGGCGTTGAGCCGCGGGTTCAGGCGCTCGATGCGGGCGATTGCCCCCTCCACCAGCTCGCCGGGCGTGACCTCCTTGCGGCGCACCAGCTCGGCGAGCGCCGTGGCATCGAGGAAGGCAAGGTCGTCCATGGATCGGTCCTTCAAGGCAAAAAAAAGTCGTCATGGGGTCGCCACCATACCCCGACCGGCGGGCTTTGGGGGCAAAATCACCCGGTCAAATTGACCGAATATGGTCGGAAAGTGCTCTAGCCAACACCGGTCATGGCCTACCCCCACCGCAGGTCCAGGGTGCGGTGCGCAGTCGGCTCGACGCGGGTTCCGAACCTGCGGCCTTCACGGTTGAACATGTCGCGGAGCCAGAGGGCCTCGGCCCCGGAAGCGCGCTGGAGACGGAAATTGCGTATGCGCAACGGGACCATCTCGAGGCGCTCGAGGCGGCCGCTCCGGGGCCTCACGGTGAGCAAGTACATGAGCGGCAGGTCGTCCCGATACGCCTCGTGTCCCGCGATCCCCTCGTAGTCGTTGATGAAGTCGCCGCAACCGTAGAGGACCGGCCGGCCTCGAAGGACCTCGATGCCCTTGGCGTGGTGCGAGGAATGACCGTGCACGATATCGACCCCCGCCTCCTCGATCAGCCCACGGGCGAATTCGCGTTGGCGGTCCGGCACCTCGTAGCCCCAGTTCCCTCCCCAGTGGATGGAGGCGACGACGATGTCGCCGGGTCTCCGCACGGAGGCGACGCGCCGCGAAATACGGCGCACCCTTTCGGCTGACAGGTCGGGCAGGAAGGCCAGCCCGGGCCGGTCCTCCGCCGCCGCCCACGAGGGGGGGACGCCGCTCGACGGCACCGCGAAGGCGAAGACGAGGACCCGCCCCTTGCCGGGGCCGTCGAGGATCGCCGGTGCCTCGGCCCGGCGGAGGTCGGGGCCGACGCCGGCGTATTTTATTTGCGCCCCGTCCAGAGTCTCCAGGGTCTCGGCCAGCCCCGCCTGCCCCCAATCGAGGACGTGGTTGTTGGCCAGCGTACAGCAATCGATGGCCGCCGCGCTCAGGCAGGGGACGTTGTCGGGGCTCATCTTGTAGTTGATGCCCTTGGGCAGGGGCTCGGTGGCGCGGGTCACGGCGGTCTCGAGATTGACGATCCTGAGATCGGGGCCGACGCGGGCCAATTCGTCCAAGGCGTCGCCCCAGATATAGGAGAAGTCCACCGGCCGGGGGATGGGGCCGTTGGCCCGCTCGGCCAGCTCCACGTAGTCCAGGGCCGAGGTCACGTAGGGCTCGTAGAGGCGGGGATCGGCGGGTTGGGGCAGCACCTGGTCGATGCCGCGGCCCGTCATGACGTCGCCGCACAGGAACAGGGTGATGGCGTCGTCCCCCGTGGCGCGCGCCGAGTCTCGGCCAGGTGAGGCAGCCGGGGTTCCGCCTGTCGGGTTGCGGGTCGTCGTCAGGGCGAGCATGGCAATCCCGGCGCCCTTGAGCAATCGCCGCCTGCCGAGCCGACGCCATTTTCCCGTCACGGTCATGATGGGCGCCTCTTTCCCGAACCGATAAGGATAGCACGCCATGGAGAAAACAGCGGAACCCGCTTCAGGGAAAGGGGGGGCCTCCCCCCGGCCCGGTCCCATGTGATAATATTGAGCCGGGTCTTCTCGGGCAGAGAGAGGTGGTGCATGACAATCACCAACACCCGCTTCGGGGCCATTACCATCGACGGGTAAACCTACGACCACGATCACCGCCGCCCCCTTGCCCCCCTCCCGCGCCCAAGACGGTGGCGGTAACGGAAGCTCCTTTCGGGGAGTCGTATCCAAACCACGCCATCAGGCGTCCATGAACGTCCTATAGTAGCGGCCCATGCGGGTTGGCTTTAGAGCATTTCAGGATTGATCGCGCTCACGCGATCAATCCGCGTTCAAACGCCACGCAGGCTTACGCCCGCTGACGCGGCGGATTGCGGCTTTTGCCGCAATCAGGGCGTATCGGGATATTGGCGACTGAATAAATGGTGACTGTATATAGTTTATTGGCGGTGGCTAACCCACCGCCAATAAACTATATACAGTCACCATTTATTCAGTCGCCAATATCCCGATACGCCCTAACCCTTGGCGGCGGACCTGGCGAGGGAGGATTCGCCTTTTTTGCGTTGGGCGCGGGTGACCTTGAGCTGGGCCAGCAGCGACTTCTTCTGCTTGCCGCCCTTGGCGTCGCCGATCTTCTTCTTGAGCGCGGATTCGTTCTTCTTCAGCTTTTTGAGGATCTTCTCGAGGGCGTTCTTCTTCTTTTTCCGGTTGTCGAGGTCAAGGATGTCGCGCAGGGCCTTGACGATGTTCTTGGTCTTCATGCGGCTTCCTCCGTGCTCAGTCTGATCTCCTCGAGTTCTTCCTCGGTCAGGGCGATGGTTCTCTCGGCCTCCTTGGAGGCCACGTCGTGGGCCCCGAACAGCGCCTTGCCGACCTCGGCCAGGCGCCACACCACGTCACGCGCGTAGCCCAGGTCGTTCATCAGCGAGGTGCCCATGGTGGCGGTGATCCGGCCCTCGCGGATCAGCTTGTCCATGGCCCCGGTGGCGACCGCGTTGTCCTCGTCGGCGGCCACCTTGAAGGAGTCCAGGGCCAGCACGTCGCGGTCCTCCTCGTCGCTTTCCCCGAGCACGTGGATGCGGCGCATGATGCTTGCGAGCTCGACCCTGATCGCGTTGTACTGGTCGCGGATATCCTGATTGTCGGACGCGATGTAGGTCGAGACGTTGTCGCGCATCAGCTTGATGTCCTTGACGCAGATGGCGATCCCGTGACAGGCGTCGCGGAGCTCGAACAGGACGTCGGCGTAGTCCGGGGGAAGCTGGGTCTGGGCCGTGCTGACGAAATCCAGGATGGCGGCGTACAGCGACTTGACCTTGTAGGTGTAGACGCGGTCGAGGTCGAAGTCGATGACCACGCGGTTGGCGGCGACGTGCGCCTCCAGGTCCTGCTCCGAAAAGATGACCGAGCGGCGCAGGTTGAGGCCGTGGGCCAGGATCTCGAGCGCGTTGTCGTAAAGGTGCAGGGTCTCCTGGCGGACCGCCCCCAGCAGGGTCTCGGGGAAATCGCAGGCCGACTCGTTGAGGTACTTGGGCTGGGTCATCTCGTCGAGGGATTTGGGGATGGCGCGCTGGAGGAAGGTCACCAGCCAGGGAACCAGGGGCACCATCACGGCGACGCCGATGACGTTGAACACGGTGTGGAACACGGCCAGCTTCAGGGTGTAGTCGTCGGCGGCGATGCCGACCCTGGCCGAGATGACGTCCACCATCCACACGAGCTGGGAAATGAGGGCGATGGCGATGGCCCCGGTGACGACGTTGAAGATCAGGTGCGCCGCGGCCAGCCGCTTGCCCTGGTAGTTGGAGCTCATCGAGCCGATGATGGCGGTGATGGTGGTCCCGACGTTGGCCCCGATGGCCAGCGCCAGGGCGTTCTCATAGGTGATCTGGCCCGCCGCCAGGGCGGTGATGATCAGCACCAGGGTGGCGTGGCTGGACTGCATGATGACGGTCGCCGCCATGCCGATCAGGGTGAAGACGATCAGCCCTGCGAACCCGGGCATGGCGTACGCGGCGAGGTCGATGGTGTCGCGGAAGGCCTCGAAGCCCTCCTTCATGTAGTGGATGCCCAGGAACAGGAACCCCAGGCCGGCCAGCACGTAGCCGATCCCCTTGAGGTTCTTGACCTTCTGGAAGACCAGGATGATGCCGAACACCAGCATCGGCATGGCGTAGGCCGAGATCTTGACCTTGAGGCCGAAGCCGGCGACCAGCCAGGCCCCGGTGGTGGTGCCGAGGTTGGCCCCGAAGATGATGCCGATCCCCGAATTCAGCCAGATCAGGCCGGCGCTGAGGAACGAGATGGTGATCACCGAGACCAGCGAGGAGGACTGCATGATGGTGGTGGCGACGACGCCGAACGAGATCGCCTTCCACAGGCGGTCCGTGGTCCGCTTGAGCAGCCGTTCGAGCATCCCGCCGGTGAAGGAGCGGAAGCCTTCCTCGAGGAACAGCATGCCGAACAGGAAAATGGCGATGCCGGCCGCGATCTCCTTGACGTTGGGGCTGACCCAAAAGCCGTAGGCGAGGATCACGAAGATGACCGGCAACAGGATCCGCCGCAGCATGGTCTGGCTCCCCTCGAGCAAATCGAGAATATCCGGGCTTAATACTGTCCTCTACTCGGGAGGAACGAACCCAAGGAAAAAAATATCGTAATGCGTTTGGCCATGGGGAAACAAGCCTCATTCAGCGCCGGGCGATCGGCCACCGCCCGCCCTTGGTCCAGGGGGGACGGCACCGGCGCGACGATGGGTTTGTGCATTCCGCGGCAATCTTCGGGTCGGGAACAAGGACCGGCGGAATTACGCCATGTATCAGTCCTTGGCGCCGCGCCCGCTCCCGGGGTCCCTGAAATAGCTGTCGGTGCCGTCGATCCAGTCCTGGCGGGGCGGGGTGAAGAAGTCGAGGGCGACGGTATCCTCGAGCGCCGTCACCTCATGGGGAACGTCGGGGGGGATGACCAGGGTTTCGCCGGGGTGGGCGATCCTGACGTCCTCCAGGTCCTCGCCGAGGCGGAATTCGAGCTTGCCCGAGATGGTGGTGCTGATCTGCTCGTTGTCATGGCGGTGCTTGGGGACCAGCGCCCCCTTGGCGAGGAGGATCTGGGCGATCGTCGCCATGGTGCCGGTGACGTAGCGCCGGGCGACGCCCTCGGCCAGGTCCTCCCGGGGCATATCCTCCCATCTTGTCAGTCGAGCCTCGGTAGGTGGTGACACGGGATACCTCCCTTGCAGTGGTGGCTTGGAACGGAAGCGGCGAGTCCTCAGCCGCCCCGGTCCCGATGGTAGAGGAAGAAGCCGATGACGAGAATCGGGAAGACGATCAGCGGGAAGACGATGGCGGCGACGATGGGTTCCATGTCGGCGATCATGCGTCCGAACCGCTTCATCCCCCCCCATATTCCGTAGACGATGGAGCCGAAGCGGGTCCCGCTTCCCAGTTCGTACAACAGCCAGGCGACGCCGGTGGAAAAGAAGATGGCGAGGACCACCAGCAGATGGCGGATCAGGCGGGACAGGGCCTCGCTCGGCGGCGCCTCGAAGGCCGGCGCCTGGGCTTGTTCGGCGCGGCGTTCCACGCCCGAGCGGCGGTCTTCTCCCGCGCGGCGGCCCTCTTCGGAGCGCCGTTCGACGTGGGAACGATGGTCCTCGCCCCCCCCGTTGCCGATCACCTGGCGGCGGTCGACGCCGGAGCGCCGGAAGCCGCCGCCGAAACGCCGTTCGCGGTGAGCGCGCCGCACCGATTTACGGGGCTGGGCGTGGTCGGATGCCGGCGGCTCTTCTTGCAAGGCGTCCCCCTTGTCTATGACATCCGGTCGAGCCAGACCGTCCTGCCGTCGCGGTGTTCGCAGGGAAGCCACCGTCCGTCGGCGTTGCGGCAGCTCCCCATGCCGTGGGCCTTCCCGTTGTCGAAGGAGCCGTAGAACCCGAAGCCGTCGGCGAACAGGTGGACGCCGTGGCCCTGGGGCCTGCCGTCCTTCCACTCGCCGACGAAGCTGTCGCCGTTGGCCAGCCACGAGATCCCGGGGCCGGAAAGTTTCCCCTCGACCCAGTATCCCTCGTAAATATCGCCGTTGGAAAGCACGAATACCCCGTATCCGTTGGGATTGTTGGAGCTGTACTCACCTTCGTATATGGCGCCGTCGGCCAGCGAATACACGCCATTCCCGTGGGCCTGGCCGTGCTTCCACTGGCCCGAGTAGCGGTCGCCGTTGGCGAACGTCTGGACGCCGAATCCGTGGCGCTTGCCGTTCAGGTAGCCGCCCTGGTACGCGGCCTCCTGGCCGCCGTCGCGGCGCTCGGCAATCCAGGCGCTCCCCTGGCCGGCGCCGATGCCCAGCATCGACGCCATCAGGGCCGCCACCACGATCTTCCTTGCCGTCATGCGAGAACCTTCCGCTCGTGTCCCCCGGTGGTCCGCGATTCGTCGGCTAGGTTGTCACGGATACGTTAAGTTTCTGTTACCTCGCGGGGCCCCCCAGCGCGGCCCGCAGGGCCAGGGCGAGGGGGATCGTCGCCAGGGCGCAGGCGCCGATGATGGAGATCGTCGCCGCCACCCCCAGGCGGTCGCTGAGGAGGCCGAACAGGGACGGCGCGATCGCCCCGGAACCGACCCCGATGGTGTAGAACAGGCCGAAGGCGCGGGCCTGGCGCCGGGGGGTGACGAACTCGGCGACGGTCCCATAAAGCACCGAGGAGGTGCCGTTCAGCGCCGCCCCGAGGAACGGCAGGAAGACCAGCACTGCGCCCAGCGGCAGGAACGGCAGGGCCAGGAGTCCGCCCCCGGTCACCACCTCGGTGGCGATCACGGTGGCGACGATGCCGATCCGCTCGGCGACGGCTCCGCACAGGAACTTGCCGGCGGCGCCCCCGGCGAAGGTCATGGCCAGCACCAGCCCCACCTCCTCGACCGCCAGCCCCTTGGCCAGGAGCAGGAACGGCAGGAAGGTCAGGAAGCCGATGCGCACCGCGAGATCGATGGCGCCGATCGCCGACAGGACGGCGAACCCCCGGCGCTCGGTGATCCCCCAGCCGCCGCCCTGGGCGCCGTCCGCCCGGGGGCTCTCGGCGCCCTTCGTGCCCTCCGCGCCCCCGGCCCGGCACCGCTTCAAGACCACGTACAGGATCAGCGCGGCGAGCAGGCCGAGGACCCCGAAGCCGGCCGTCGCCCCCGGCCACCCGACGCCGGCGATGAGCAGCGCCCCCAGCGCCGGGAAGGCGATCTTGCCCAGGTCGCCGGCGAAGTTGAAGGTACCGAGGGCCATCCGCCGGCCGCCGTCCCGGTAGGCGCGGGCGACGAGGGACGACGACAGCGGATGCTGGACCCCCGAGGCGAGGCCGGCGACGAGCAGGATGGCGGCCAGGGAGGCGAAGCCGCCGGCGGCGCCCAGGGCGGCGAAGCCGAGGGCCATGACCGCGGTCCCGACGACCAGCACCACGCGCTCGCCGAACCGTTCGGCGAGCAGCGCGGCCGGGATCTGGAAGCTGGCCAGGCCCCCGGAAAAGCAGGTCATCAGCGCCCCGACCTGGGTCAGGGAGAGGCCGAAGGCGGCCTGCCAGATCGGCAGCAGGACCAGCAGGCCGTCGTGAAAGCCGTCGTGAACCAGGTGGCCGCCGCCGCACGCACCCAGGGTCGCCCGCCGGCCGCCCGGGGAGGCGGACGGGGTCCCGGCGGGGGCGCCGCTGGCGGCCTTGATGGGGGGCTCGGGTGTCGTCGCCATCGCCGATTTTTCTACCATGTCAGGCCTGTGGAAATCAGCAAAATGCCTGTATCCTGTGGCCATGGGAACTTGACCATCACCCGGAATCGCCGCTGATGATCGAAGTCGAAGACCTGCGCAAGGCCTTCGGGAAGGTGAAGGCCCTCGACGGCTGCAGCTTCACCGCCGCCGACGGCGAGGTGACCGGCCTGATCGGCCCCAACGGCGCCGGCAAGACGACCATGCTGCGCATCCTGTACACGGTGATGCGCCCGGATTCGGGAAGCGCCCGGATCGACGGCTTCGACTCCGTTACCCAGCGGCGCCGGGTCCAGAGCCGGATCGGCGTCCTTCCCGACACCCGGGGCCTGTATCCCCGGCTGAGCGCGCGCGAGCACGTGCGCTACTTCGGCCGCCTCCACGGGATCGAGGGCCGGGAGCTGGAACGGCGCATCGAGCGCCTGATCGAGCTCTTCGCCATGGCCGATTTCGCCGACCGCCCGGCCAAAGGCTACTCCAAGGGCCAGGTGCGCAAGGTGGCGCTGGCCCGGGCCCTGGTCCACGAGCCCCGCAACCTGCTGCTGGACGAACCGACCAACGGCCTGGACACGGCCAGTTCGCGGGCCATCCACGGCCTGATCCGCGACATCCGCGCCGAGGGCCGCTGCGTGCTGTTCTGCAGCCACATCATGGGGGAGGTGGCGGCGATCAGCGACCGCATCGTGGTCATCTCGCGGGGCCGGATCGTCGCCTGGGGGACCCAGGAGGAGCTGCTGCGCCGGACCGGCAAGAGCGATCTTGAGGAGCTCTCCCTGGCCCTCACCGGAAACGCCGGGCCCGAAGGGAGGGAGCATGTGGCGTAGTGTAATGGTGGTCTTCGCCAAGGAGACGCTGGACAACGTCCGCGACCGGCGCTCCCTGTTGACGGCGCTGATCTATCCGCTGGTCGGGCCGATCCTGCTGGCCGTCATGCTGGCCACGGTGAGCGGGGTGGTGGTCAGTCCCGATCGCCCGATCACCCTGTCCATCCGCGGTGCCGAGCACGCCCCGGACCTGGTCGCCTACATCCGGGCCAAGAGGGTCACCGTGCTCGAGGCGCCCGAGGACGCCGAGACCGCGGTCCGCGAGGGCCGGGCCGCCATCGTCCTCGACATCCCCCCCGACTACGCGGCCCGCTTCGAGGCCCGGCGCCCGGCCACGGTGCGCCTCGTCGTCAACTCGTCGCGGCTGGCCAGCCTGGTTTCCGTCGAGGTGGCGACGGTGCTGCTCAACGGCTACAACACCCAGCTCCGCGACCGGCGGCTGGCCGAGCAGGGCTTCGACCTCGAGCTGCTGGCGCCGCTGACCATCGACACCGTCAACGTGGCGACCGCCGCCCAGGTCACCGACATCTTCCTGTTGATGGTGCCGCCCCTGATCATCTTCAACATCTTCATGGGCGGCGTCTACATGGCCATCGACACCACCTCGGGCGAACGCGAGCGGGGCTCGCTGGAGCCGCTGCTGATCAATCCGGTGCCCCGGTGGTGCCTGGTGCTGGGCAAGTTCCTGGCCGCGCTGCTGTTCACGGCGGCCGCGGTGGCGGTCCAACTGAGCGCCTTCTACCTCAGCTTCGAGATGTCGGGCGAGGCGGGGATCAATTTCGCCCGCAACCTGGACCCGCCGACCCTGATCGGCATCTTCGCGGTCTCGCTGCCGCTGATGATGCTGGCGGTGGCGGTGCAGATGGTGATCGCCACCGTCACCCTCAGCTACAAGGAGGCCCAGACCTATCTCGGCCTGCTGCCCCTGGTGCCGGCGATCCCGGGGATGGTCCTGGTGTTCGCCAACCTGCCGGCCAAGACCTGGATGATGGCGATCCCGGCCCTCTCCCAGACCCTGCTGTTCGGCACCATCGCCCGCGACGAGGCGGTGGCGTTCCTCGACATCCTGGTCTCGATGGCGGCCACCGCGGCCCTCGCCTGCCTGGTGCTCGGATTCGCGGCGCGGCTGTACGAGCGCGAGGAACTGATCTTCGGGGGCTGAAGGACGCCGAAGGCGGCAGGCAGGGGAGCTTCGTTCCCCTCATGATATTTTTTTGACTGTCAGTACATTCGCTTACCCCCATAAGTAGTATCTACTCCCTTTAGTAACCTTACCATTCCCCTTTTGAAATGCCGCGCCTCATCCAAAGGTCACTGGACAAAGACACCCCCCTTGGACAGCCTCCACCCTACGGGGAGTTCCATCCACGTCTAGGAGATCGAAGCCATGCCTACTCTGGTACAGTTCTTCGTCGACTGGGCCGCGCTGATCGTCATCGGCTCGCTGGCGGTGACGGCTGTCGCCTCGGTCGGGAAAATGATTTCGCCGGGTCATTGATTCGACACCGCCTTCGCGGCTTGGTTGACGCGGGGGCGGCAAGATCCGGCGCCGGCGGGAAGGCGGATCGTCAGGGCCAGTCGACGGGGAATTAGCCTCCAAGCACATTCGTCAGCGGCACGTCCTCGACCGCCTTCCCGTTACCGGAACCCGTTCTCCGGCGGGCCCTTGTTCAGCAGGTCAAATGGAAGGCGGCGACGGTCCGCGTTGGCGGCCCCTCGGCCAGGCGGTTGAACCGTTCCACGGCCTCGCCGGTGGCCAGGGCGTGAAGCGTCACCCCCCTGGCTTCGAGGAACCGGCGGGTTTCCCCGGGCACCGCCATCCGGCCGTAATAGCCGGTGCCGACGACCAGGGTCGCGGGGTCGGAGGCCCACACCGCCGCCAGGTCCTCGGGGCACAGGGAGTGGCCCTCCCGGCGCCTCCAGGAGTCCTGGATTCGGTCGGGATGGATGATGACGTCGGAAGAATAGCTGCTTCCGTCGATGACGATGCGGCCGAACTCGTAGGATGTGATCACCATTACCCCCGGTCCCATCGGCGTCTTTGGCCGATTATACCAGGATTCGGGCGGCGCCGGACGCTTAAAGCGCCCGGCGCCGGGTGATGGTGTTCAGGCGGCCTTCTTGCGCGTCGCGCCGCCGATCAGCTTCTTGGCCTTGGACACCAGGTCGGCCGGGGCCTCGGTCTTGATCTCGATGGTCCGTGGCCTCAGCTCCTCGGGCACCTCGCGGACCAAATCGACGCTGAGCAGGCCGTGGTCGAGGCAGGCGCCGGTCACCTTGACGTGGTCCGCCACCTGGAACCGGCGCACGAACTCGCGGGCCGCGATCCCCCGATGGAGATAAGTCACGGCGCCCTCGTCGGCTTTCTTGCGCCCGGCGATCGCCAGGGTGTTTTCGCGGGCCTCGATGGACAGCTCGTCCTCGCCGAAGCCGGCCACCGCCATGGTGATGCGGTAGGCGTCCTCGCCGATGGACTCGATGTTGTAGGGTGGATAGGACGGCAGCGACGAGTCCGTCTCGAGGACCGACTCGAAGAGCCGGGCAAAGCGGTCGAAGCCGACGGTGGAACGGAAAAGTGGGGAAAAGTCATAGGTCGTCATGGCGATACATCCTCCTTTGGAAGCAATGCACACAGTTACGCTTCATAGCGAAGCCGTTGGTCGCCGGACCCGCTTGGCGGCATCCGACACCCATGATGTAGGTCGCGACCGCCTCCCGCACAAGGACCGGGGGTGATTGAAAGTCGAAAAATATCGGAGATAATGGCGGCCATGAATCGCTACACGACCGCCGCCGGAGGGGTGGCCGCGGCCTTGCGCGGGCTCGGCGTAAAACGGATGTTCGGGGTTCCCGGCGGCGGCGCCAGCCTGGAGCTGATCGACGCCGCCGCCGGCCACGGGATCGACTTCGTGCTGGCCCGCGGCGAGACCGCTGCCGTCCTCATGGCGGCGGCCACCGCCGAGGTCTCGGGGACCATCGGCGTCGCCCTGACCACCCGCGGGCCGGGCGTCGCCGGAGCCGCCAACGGCGTCGCCCACGCCTTCCTCGACCGTTGTCCGGTGATGGTGATCTCCGAATGCCCGGACTCCCGACAGCAGGCCTTCGCGAGCCATCAGGCGTTCGACCAGCCGGGACTGCTGGCGCCGCTGCTCAAGGGCCACGGCCGGCTGGGCGGGGAGGGTACGGGGGCGGCGGCGGCCATCGACCGGCTGTCGGCGCTGGCCATGGCGCCCCCCGCCGGCCCGGTGTTCGTCGAGTTGGCCGACACCGGGCGGCCGCTGGACATCCCGGAGCCGCCGCCGGTGGACCCGGACCCCGGCGCCGTGGCCCGGGCCCGCGCCCTGCTGGCCGGAGCCCGCCGGCCGGTGGTCGTTGTCGGCCTCGAGGCGCGCTCGGTCCCCGGGGAAGCGACCGGGCTGGTCGAGGCGCTGGGCTGCCCGGTGCTGACCACCTACAAGGCCAAGGGCGTGGTCGCCGACGGCCACCCGTCCGTGGTCGGCCCCTTCACCGGGGCCAGCCTCGAGGAGGACTGCGTGTCGCGGGCCGATTTGATCGTCCTCCTCGGCCTCGACCCGGTCGAGCTGATCCCCCGGCCGTGGCCCTACCACGCCCCGGTCCTCGACATCGCCGCCACCAAACATCCGCTCCACTACGTGGAACCGGATGCCGGCCTCTACGGCCCCCTGGCGGAGTCCGTGAAGCGGCTGCTCCCCGGCGCCCGGATCAGCGCCTGGACCAGCGACGAGATCGCCGTCCTGGGTACTGAGATGAAACGGCGGATGGGCTTTGGCCGGGGACCCGGCATATCGCCCCAGGAGGTGGTCGAGACGGCCCGGCGAAGGTCCGCCGGCCGGCCCCGGATCACCGTCGATGCCGGCGCCCACATGTTATCGGTAATGGCCTTCTGGGAGTGCCGGGAGCCCGCCGAGGCGTTGATCTCCAACGGCCTGTCGACCATGGGCTTCGCGCTGCCGGCGGCGATCGCCGTCGCCTTGCACGAACCGGAGCGGCCGGTGATCGCCTTCACCGGCGACGGCGGCCTGATGATGTGCCTGGGCGAGCTGAGCACCGCCGCCAGCAGGCGCGCCGGGGTGGTGGTGGTGGTCTTCAACGACGGCGCCCTGTCCCTGATCGACATCAAGCAGCGGCGGCGCGGCCTGGAGCGCCGGGGCGTCGGTTGGCCGCGCCACGACTTCGCCAGGGCCGCCGAGGGCCTCGGCTGCCGGGCCTGGCGGGCCGAGACGCCCGAGGCCTACGCCGCCGCCCTGGACGCCGCCCTGGCCGTCGCCGTGGCCGGTGGCGGGCCGGCGCTGATCGACGTCCGCATCGACGCTGAAGGCTACGGCGAGCAGTTCAAGGCCCTGCGCGGCTGATTCGGCGCTTGGTGCCGCTGGCGGGGTGCCTATTTGTATGTCGGCAACATCGTTCATGGAAAGGACAGCGCCATGCCCGAATGCGCCCTGAACCGCGACAAATGCGTCCCCTGCGAGGGCGGGGTTCCGCCGCTCGACGCCCGGCAAGCGGCGGAATACCTGAAGGAAACCCCGGACTGGTCGCAGGGCGACGGCCGGATCTCGAGAAAGTTCGCGTTCCCCGACTTCGCCAAGGCCCTGGCCTTCGTCGACCGGGTCGGCGCCGTGGCCGAGGACGAGGGCCACCACCCCGACGTCCGGTTCGGCTGGGGCTATGCCGAGATCACCCTCACCACCCACGCCATCGGCGGGCTGAGCCGCAACGACTTCATCGTCGCCGCCAAGATCGACGCCCTGGGGTAATCCCAGCGTTCAGCCGTCGATCCAGAACCTGCGCAGGCAGCGTTTGGCGCCGCCCGGCAGGGTCTCGACGCTGTCGAAGCGCAGGCTGGTGCCCAGCGCCTCGTTGACCCCTTCCAGCGTCGTTTCCAGCCAGCGGTCGCAGCCCGCCTGGTCCTCCTCCAGCAGGCCCTCCCTGTGGTGCCAGTGGTACCAGGGACAGTCGTTGTGGGCGACCAGGTGGCGGCCGTCGCCGTCCGGTCCCAGGTATTCGGCGTCCTCGCCCATGGCGATGGAGCTGGACACCACCAGGTTGGCGACCTGCTCGGCGACGTCCTTGTCGGGGTCGATCCGCCCGACGTAGTAGCGCGCGGTGTCGGCGCCGACCTCGCTCCAGAACCGTCTGACCAGTTCCATGGGGTCGAGGTCCGGGGCCAGGGCCAGGGCGGCGCGCCGCCATTCGAAATGCTGGGCTCGCATGATGGCGGACATGACCTTGATCTTCTTGGCGTCATCCATGTCCCGGGCGGGTCCTTTTTTTCGCCGACATGTTAGCAAGCGGGCCTGGCTTTGGGTAGTATCGGCCCATCGCCGCTTCGAGGACTGCAAAGATGAACGACCCCCAAAGGATCGCCGAGGCCGCCGCCGAGGCCATCTACGCCCGGGACCGCTGCGCCAAAATGATGGGCATCGAGATGGTCGAGGTGGGGCCCGGCCACGCCCGCTTCTCGATGCGGGTGCGCCCCGACATGCTCAACGGCTACGACACCTGCCACGGCGGCATGACGTTCACCCTGGCCGACGCCGCCTTCGCTTACGCCTGCAACTCCTACAACCGGCTGTCGGTGGCCCAGTCGTGCGAGATCGTGTTCCCGGCCCCGGCGCGGGAGGGGGACGTACTCACCGCGACCGCCGAGGAGCGCTACATGAAGGGTCGCTCGGGGGTCTACGACATCACGGTGACCAACCAGGACGGGGAGGTCGTGGCCCTGTTCCGCGGCCTCTCGCGGATGGTCAAGGGCGAAGCCGTGCCCGGCCTGGAGGACCGGAAATGATCGACGCCTTCATCTGCGACGCCATCCGCACCCCCATCGGCCGCTACGGCGGCGGCCTGGCCAAGGTCCGCTGCGACGACCTGGCGGCGGTCCCCATCAAGGCGCTGATGGCGCGCAACCCGGACGCCGACTGGTCGGCGGTGGACGACGTCTACTACGGCTGCGCCAACCAGGCCGGCGAGGACAACCGCAACGTCGCCCGCATGGCGTCGCTGCTCGCCGGGCTGCCGCCCGAGGCGCCCGGGGTCACGCTGAACCGCCTGTGCGGCTCGGGGATGGAGGCGGTCGGCCAGGCGGCGCGCGCCGTGCGCTGCGGCGAGGCCGCGCTGGCGGTGGCCGGCGGGGTGGAGAGCATGTCGCGCGCCCCCCTGGTCATGCCCAAGGCCGAGGCCGCGTTCTCGCGCCAGGCCGAAATCTTCGACACCACCATCGGCTGGCGTTTCGTCAACAAGCTGATGGCCGAGCGCTACGGTACCGATTCGATGCCCGAGACGGCCGAGAACGTGGCCGAGGACTACGACATCTCGCGCCAGGACCAGGACGCCTTCGCCCACCGTTCGCAGATCAAGGCCAAAGCGGCCGCCGAGGCGGGCCGCCTGAGCGAGGAGATCGTCGCCGTCACCATCCCCCGGCGCAAGAAGGAGCCGCTGGTGATCGACGCCGACGAGCACCCGCGTCCCGAGACCACGCTCGAGGCGCTGGCCAAGCTGCCGACCCCGTTCCGCGACGGCGGCACGGTGACCGCCGGCAACGCCTCGGGCGTCAACGACGGCGCGGCGGCGCTGATCGTCGCCTCGGAGGCGGCGGCCAAGGCCAATGGGCTGACCCCCCGGGCCCGCGTTCTCGCCATGGCGAGCGCCGGGGTGGCGCCCCGGATCATGGGCATGGGGCCGGTGCCGGCGATCCGCAAGGTGCTGGAGAGGGCCGGCCTGGGGCTCGACGAGATGGAGGTGATCGAGCTCAACGAGGCCTTCGCCGCCCAGGGCCTGGCGGTGCTGCGCGAGTTGGGAATCCCCGACGACGCGCCCCACGTCAACCCCAACGGCGGCGCCATTGCGCTCGGCCACCCGCTGGGCATGAGCGGCGCCCGGCTGGTCACCACCGCGCTCTACGAGCTGGAGCGCCGCCAGGCGCGTTACGCCCTGTGCACCATGTGCATCGGCGTCGGCCAGGGCATCGCGACGATCCTCGAGCGGGTCTGATGAGAGATTAATTGGTGACTGTATATAGTTTTTTTGCGGCGGTTAACCCGCCGCAAAAAAAACTATATACAGTCACCAATTAATCTCTGGCACCAATTAATGCGGCGTGGCCGTTATTCCAGTGGCACCACGGCGTCGAGAAGCAGTTCCTTGAACAGCCCCAGCAGGTGCATGTCTAGCTTGTCGTTCATGTCCTGCATGATGACGATCGCCTTCTCGGCCGGCATCGCGGGCTTGTAGGTCCGGCGGTCGGTCAGCGCCCCGTAGATGTCGACGATCGAGGCCATGCGGGCCAGTTCGTTGAGTTCGGCGCCCTTGATGCCGTTGGGATAGCCGCTGCCGTCCAGCTTTTCGTGGTGCTGGAGGGCGATGATGGTGACCCCGGGGCTGATCCCCGGGGAGGCGTCGAGGATCCGTTTGGAATGGTTGACGTGGCTCTTCATCATCTCCCATTCCTCGCCCAGCAGCTTGCCCGGCTTGTTGAGGATATCCAGGGGCACCATGGCCTTGCCGATGTCGTGCATCAGGCCGCCCGTGGCCAGGGTCAGCAACTCGTTACCGTCCTTGCCGCTGCGCATGCCCATGGCGTGGCCGAGAAGCGACAGGAAGATGGCCAGGCGCAGGGAGTGGACGTAGGTGTAGTCGTCGTGGTTCCGGATCCCCATCAGGATGCCGCTGATCTGATCGGTGCCGATGGCCTCGATCAGCGGCCCGCAGCTTTCCTCGATCTTGGCCATGGGAAGGGGGTCCCCCTCCTGGACGCCCTTGAAGCAGTCGGTGAAGATGCTGACGGTCTCGCTGAGGGCTTTCTTCTGAAGCGGCGGCAGGCTTTCCCAGGTCCGCTCCACCGTGATGTTGACCAGCTTCGAGATGGCGCCCAGCAACTGGCTCTTGCGGAACGGCTTGGCGAGCACGGCTTCGGACTCCGCGTACATCACCTCGTCCAGCGTCCCCAGGCTCTTGGAATCGGCGACGGCGATCACCGGAATCCGCTTCAGCTCGGCGATCTCGCGCATCTCGCCGAGAAACTTGGCGCCCCCCATCGGCGGCAGGAAGGCGTCGATGACGGCCGCCGTCGGACGCGTCTTGACCATCCCGGCGATGGCCTCGCTGGCGCTCTCATAGGCGACGACGCGGTAATAGGATTCGAGAGCCCCGATGATCTCGGACCTGAACCGCTTGTCGCCGGTGGTCACGGCGATTCGGGGTAATTCGATAACGCCCTTGGAACCCGCGTCGCTCATCCTTCCCCCTTCCCCCTTCCGTTATCGCCCCCACCCTATCAAATGGTAGTGGAGGTTCGCGGTCAACAGGTGGAAAACCACAGGTGCCGTATTTATCTACGTGGTGGCGCTTGACGGCTAAAGCGGCATTGTGGTACTAAAATGCCTAATAAAGCCTGCAACGCACGCTCAGCCGGCTATTGGGTCCGCTCCCCGACCCGGTGGGTGGCCCGACGTGGGGGAAACCGAGGGAGGATGGATTGATGTCGATTACCGCGCACCGTTGGATGATGACCGCCGTCGGCGAGCCGATGGCCCGGGAGGACTTCGATCCGTTTCCCCCCGGCCCCGGCGAGGTGGTGGTCGACATCGCCGGCTGCGGCGTCTGCCACACCGATCTCGGCTACCTGTACGACGGGGTGCGCACCAACCACGAGCTTCCCCTGGCGCTGGGCCACGAGATCAGCGGCCGGGTGGCCGCCGCCGGCCCCGGCGCCGAGTCGTGGCGGGACCAGGCGGTGATCGTCCCCGCCGTCATCCCGTGCGGCGAATGCGATCTGTGCCGGCGCGGCAAGGGCACCATCTGCCGGGCCCAGAAGATGCCCGGCAACGATATCCAGGGCGGCTTCGCCAGCCACGTCGCGGTCCCCGCCAGGGGGCTGTGCAAGGTCGACGAGAGGCGCCTGGAGAAGGCCGGCCTGGAGCTGGCCGACGTCTCGGTGGTCGCCGACGCCGTCACCACCCCGTATCAGGCGGTGGTCCAGGCCGGGGTCGTCGAGGGCTCGCTGGCGATCGTCATCGGCATCGGCGGCATCGGCGGCTACTGCGTCCAGATGGCGGCCGCCTTCGGGGCCACCGTGGTCGCCATCGACATCGACGACGCCAAGCTGGCGGCGATGAAAAGCTACGGCGCCGCCAAGACCTTCAACGCCACCGAGATCGGCGGCCGCGAGCTCAAGAAGGCGATCGGCGCGTTTGCCAGGGAAAACGGGCTGCCGTCCACCGAGTGGTTCATCTTCGAGTGCTCCGGCTCCAAGGCCGGCCAGGAGAGCGCCTACGGCCTGCTGGTCCACGGCGCGACCTTGGGGGTGGTCGGCTTCACCATGGACAAGGTCGAGGTCCGGCTGTCCAACCTGATGGCCTTCCATGCCCGGGCCCAAGGCAACTGGGGCTGCCCGCCGGAGCTCTACGGCGGGGCGCTGGAGCTGGTCTACGACGGCCGGGTCAAGGTCGGCCCCTTCGTCGAACAACGCCCGCTCGCCGAGATCAACCAGGTCTTCGAGGCGGTCCACGCCCACAAGATGGCCAAACGCGCCATCCTGGTTCCGTAACCGTCTCCATGGGTCATTATCAGTGCAGGTTGGTATAAAGGATTGAAAACGATGACCGCCGATACCCCATCCGTCGTCAAGGCCACCAAGCCGGCCGAACTGATCGACCACAACCTGAGCGCCGAGACCGTGGTCCCCGGCGTGCTGTACGAAAAACGCCCGGCCAAAAAGCTTTCGGGAGAGACCGTCGAGGGGCTGTACAACGCCTGGATCACGCTCGACAACCCCAAGCAGTTCAACTCCTACACCACCGACATGGTGAAGGGGACGATCCTCGCCTTCCGCCGCGCCTCCAACGCCCGGGACGTGGTCGCCGTGGTCTTCACCGGCACCGGCGACAAGGCGTTCTGCACCGGCGGCAACACCAAGGAATACGCCGAGTACTACGCCGGCAACCCCCAGGAATACCGCCAGTACATGCGGCTGTTCAACGACATGGTCAGCGCCATCCTGGGCTGCGACAAGCCGGTCGTGTGCCGGGTCAACGGGATGCGAATCGGCGGCGGCCAGGAAATCGGCATGGCCTGCGACTTCTCCATCGCCCAGGACCTGGCCCGCTTCGGCCAGGCCGGCCCCAAGCACGGCTCGGCGGCGATCGGCGGTTCCACCGACTTCCTGCCGGTGATGATCGGCTGCGAGCAGGCGATGGTCTCGGGCGTGCTGTGCGAACCGTTCAGCGCCCACAAGGCCTACCGGCTGGGCATCGTTTCCGACATCGTGCCGGCGCTCAAGGTCGATGGCGAGTTCGTCCCCAACCCGCTGGTCCACATCGACGCCATGTTCGACGACTGGGGCCGCATCCTCCACGGCGAGCTCAAAAGCGGCGAGGAGGCCAAGGCCGGCAAGGAGCTGTTCAAACGGGGCGAGGTCGATCTGAGCCTGCTCGACGCCAAGGTCGAGGAGCTGTGCGCCAAGCTGCTCGAGACCTTCCCCGACTGCACCACCAAGTCGGTCGAGGAACTGCGCAAGCCCAAGCTCGAGGCCTGGAACCGCAACCACGAGGACGCCCGCGCCTGGCTGGCGCTCAACATGATGACCGAGGCCCGCGCCGGCTTCCGCGCCTTCAACGAGGGGACCAGGGAGAGCGGCCGCGAGATCGACTTCGTGGCTCTGCGCCAGGCCCTGGCGGTGGGCACCCCGTGGACCCCCGAGCTGACCGAGAGCCTGATGCCCAAGGCCAAGGATTAAGTCATGACCGACTCTCCCCTGAAGGTTTGGACCGATCGCCAAGGCAAGCTGGGGCGGCTGCGCCTGGCCCGGCCCAAGGCCAACGTCATCGACGCCGCGATGATCGCCGCGCTCGACGCCGCGATCGCCGAATACGCCTCCAACCAGGGCCTCAACGGCGTGCTGCTCGACCATGAAGGCCCCCACTTCAGCTTCGGAGCCAGCGTCGAGGAGCACCTGCCCGGCCACTGCGACGCCATGGTGAAGGGACTCCACGCCCTGATCGGGCGGATGGTCGCCTTCCCGGTGCCGATCCTGGTCGCGGTGCGCGGCCAGTGCCTGGGCGGCGGCCTGGAGGTCGCCGCCGCCGGCAACCTGATCTTCGCCGCCCCGGAGGCTGCCCTCGGCCAGCCCGAGATCAAGCTGGCGGTGTTCGCGCCGGCGGCCAGCGTCCTGCTGCCCAAGCGCATGGGCCGGGCCAACGCCGAGGACCTGTTGTTCTCGGGGCGCTCGGTGTCGGGCGCCGAGGGCCACGCCATGGGCCTGGTCGACACCCTCGCCGAGGACCCGGAGGCCGCCGCGCTGGCCTATTTCGACGACCACCTGGCCGGACTCAGCGGCAGTTCGCTGCGTTACGCGGTACGCGCCGCGCGGGAGGGCTTCGCGGCCCACGTCAAGGCCAACCTGTCCCGGGTCGAGGAGCTGTACCTCACCGGCCTGATGGACACCGCCGACGCCGTCGAAGGCCTGGAGGCCTTCATCGAGAAACGTCCCGCGGTGTGGAAGAACGAATAATACAATGACCACTAGCGCCGACATCGTCGCCCGTTGCCAGGCCCTGCTGGAGGACCTGGACTTCACCGAGGTCCGTCGCTGGAAGGCGGCCGAGCCGGGGCGCAAGGTGATCGGCTACCTGCCGGTCTACGTGCCCCGCGAGATCATCCACGCCGGGGGCATGCTGGCGCTGGGCGTGCTCGGCGGCGGCGACGGCATCGAGGTGATCCACGGCGACGCCTATTACCAGAGCTACATCTGCCGCATCCCGCGCTCGACCATCGAGCT
>CAZWEZ010000020.1:0-45606 GCA_964632795.1 uncultured Thalassospiraceae bacterium
CCGCCGTCCTGGGGGCGGTGGCGGTGGCGGCGATCCTGGCGGCGCCGCTGGCGACGCGCGCCCTCGACCGACCCCGGGACGACCGGAGCCTCGCCGAACGACTTCCGTCGTCGTATTACTACCGGCTGCTGATCTGGGACTTCGCGCTCGAGCGCATCGCCGAACGGCCGTTGCTGGGCTGGGGGCTGGATTCGTCGCGAATCATCCCCGGCGGCGGCGAGAAAGTGCGCATCCTCTACGACGACCCGGGCAACGGCCAACGGACCCCGGCCTACCACCAGGTGCTGCCGCTCCATCCCCACAGCGCCGTCCTCCAGTGGTGGCTGGAACTGGGCCTGCCCGGGGTGGCGGTATTTTTCCTGGTCATCGCCGCGGCCTTGGCGGCCCTGTTCGCAAGGTGTTCCGACGGGCCCGCGCGCGCCGCCGGCCTGGGGACGATCCTCAGCGGGCTGGTCATCGCCAACCTGAGCTACGGCATCTGGCAGAGCTGGTGGCTGGCCGCCCTGTGGCTGGCCGCCGCCTTCCTGATCGGCGTCCTGAACGGCAAGCCGGAAAGCGAACGCCCACCAGCCTGAGAACCCGGCCCGGTTGCCGAGGGGGCGATGTCCCTAGTCCGCCTTGGCGTAGGCCGCGCACAGGCGGTCGCCGAGGATCTCGCCGGCGATGCGGTGGCCGGCGGCGTTCCAGTGCCCGCCCGCCGAGGCGGCGGTGCCGTGGAGGGGGGCGCCGGCGGCCTCGGCGCGGGCCCCGAGGGTCTCGGCCAGGGTCGTCACGGGGAAACCCTCGGCGGCGCCCAGTCCGGCGATGCGGCGGTCGGGATAGAACAGGTCCCCGACCCCCAGCGCCGCCGCGAAGCGGGTCTTGAGGGCGGCGTCGGGGTAGACCTGGACCGGGTTCGACAGGGTGACCACCCGGAAATCGACGCCCCGGCCGCGGGCCCGGCGGTGCATCTCGCGGATCAGTTCCTCGGTCACCGCCCAGGCCTGGCCCCAAGCGGCCCCGGCGGGGGGCAGGTAGATGGCGGAATCCAGCCCGGCGGCCAACTGGTCGTTGATGGTGGACTCGCGGTGCCTGAGCGCGCTCTTGGCGCGCTTGTAGGCCTGGCGGGCGACCTGGACGGTGCGCAGGAGGTTGTAGAGCGTGTGCTTGACGTCGCCCCAGGTCTTCTTGGCCAGGAAGCGGAACGACACCAGGCCGCTGTCGTCGAGCACCAGGGCGCCGTTATCCAGCACGTAGTAGGGCCGGTCCTCATGGCCGTCCAGGGCCCGGGAGTTGTTCCACACGTCGTTGCCGGTGAAGAAGGCCAGCAGCACGGCGTCGGGGTCGTACTTCCACACGAAGTCGTCGAGCACCATCGACTGCTGGGCGGTGCCGTAGCCGTTGACCGCGAAACTCAGCACCTCGACCGACCCCAGGCACCCGGACAGCTTGCGTTCCATCACCTTCCAGTAGATGTCGTCGAGCGCCACCTCCCGGCCCTCGGTGAAGGAGTCCCCGAGCAGGGCCAGGCGGAAGGTCCCATCGGGCTTGGCAGGCGCGTGGTCGATGTCGCGGAAGCCCTCGGCGTTGATCCGCATCCGGGTCCGTCCCTCCTCGGCGATGATGCCCTCGACGCCGGGGCGCGGCGACCAGCCGAGGCGGAAGTCGAGGCGGTTGAACTCGGGGTACGAGACACCGGCGATCCGCAACCCGACCTCGGCCAGGGCGATCGAGACGATGATGCTGAAGAAGACGGTCAGGAAATTCTTCCGCATGGCCATTCACTACTAGCCGAATCACCTGCCCCGGCCAAGAGTGGAAAAGCGCCCGCGCAGCGGCTACTGTGGGGGATGGACATCGCCAAGCCGGAAGACTTCCGCGAGGCCTGGGCCGATGAGCGGACCTACGTCAAGGCCGAGATCAAGCCCAAGCACCGCCGCCAGTTCGAAGCCCAGTTCTGGCGCCCCGCCGGGTGCACCTCCGCCATGTCGGTCCTCGATATCGGCTGCGGCACCGGCTTGTTCCTGGCCTACCTCGAGGAAAAGGGGGTCGCCGACTTCGCCGGCATCGACGCCGAGCCCCGGGTGCTGGACTACATGCCCGGGAACATCGCCGCCCGGGTCGCCATCACCACCGTCGAGGCCTTCCTCGATGAGCCCCCCCGCCAACGCTACCAGCGGATCGCCATGTTCGACTTCCTGGAGCACTTCCCGGCGGTCGCCGGGGCGTCGCTGCTGGGGCGGCTGCGCGGCCACCTGGCCGACGACGGGCGGATCGTGGTCCGGGTCCCCAACGCCTCCTCGCCGTGGGGGCTGCGCCACCAGTTCGGCGATTTGACCCACCAGGCGGCCTACACCCCCGACAGCCTTCGCCAACTGGCGGTGGCCGCCGGATACGACCTCGTGGCGTGCCTTCCGGTGCGCTCCTCGAAGCCGCTGAAGCGCTGTCTCCAGCCGCTCCTGGAGAGGCTCGCCGGGTGGCTGATCGACGGCTGCCCGGAGATCTGGAGCGCCACCATCATCGCCGTGCTGCGCCCCCGCTGAGCCTACAACGGCAGTTTGAGGCGGACCCTGAGGCCGCCGCTGGGCGAAGCGGAGAGGTCGATGTCGCCGCCGTGGACGCGGATCACGTCCCGGGCGATGGTCAGCCCCAGGCCGACCCCGCCGGTCACCGGGTTGCGCGAACTTTCGAGGCGGAAGAACGGCTTGAACACCTCCTCGCGCTTGTCCTCGGGAATCCCGGGGCCGTCGTCGTCGATGGTCACCTCGATGGCGTCGCCGCGCCGCCCGGCCCGCGCCGAGACGTGGCCGGCGAAGCGGATCGCGTTGTCGATCAGGTTCGACAGGCAGCGCTTGAGGGCGTTGGGGCGGAAGGGGACCACGATCTCGCCCTCGGTGTGGAGGTCGATGACGCCGCCCTTGCGCCGCGCCTGGGCGACCACCTCGCCGAGCAGCTCGGTGAGGTTGCCCGGCTTGGAGGTCTCCGTCCCCTCGCCGCGGGCGAAGGCCAGATACCCCTCCAGCATGTGCTCCATCTCGGCGACGTCCTCCTTGAGCTCGACCGAGCCCTCGCTGTCGCCGAGCAGTTCCAGTTGCAGCTTCATGCGGGTCAGCGGGGTGCGCAGGTCGTGCGACACCCCGGCCAGCATCTCGGTGCGCTGGCTGATCTGGCGGCTGATGCGCTGGCGCATGGCGAGGAAGGCGGCCGCCGCCTGGCGCACCTCGGTGGCGCCCTCGGGCTTGAACCTGGGGGCGTCGCGGCCCTTGCCGAAGTTGTCGGCGGCCACCGCCAGGCGGCGGATCGGCTTGACCTGGTTGCGCATGAAGATGGTCGCCACCGCGAACAGGATCATCGAGGTGCCGACCATCCACAGCACGAAGACATAAGTGGTCGAGCTGAACAACCGCTTGCGCAGGGTGACCACCCTGAGCACCCCGTCGGACAACTGGACCTCGACCACCACCCGGCGTTCCAGGGACCGGGTGTCGATCCGGAACGGCTTGGCGACCCCTTCCCGGGTCGCCCGGATCAGCATCCGTTCGATGCGGTTCTTGGCCACCGGCGGGATGTTGGGCAGGATCTCGTCTTCCTTCATGGTCGCCAAGATTCCCATGTGGTCGGCGGCCAGGTCGAAGATCCAGCCGCGGTGCTCCGACCCCGGGTACTGGCGCATGAGGTCGACGATGGTGGCGATGTCGCCGGCCAGGCCGCGGGCCAGGCGCAGGGAGATCTTGTTCCAGTGGGCCTCGAAGAAGATCAGCGCGGCCACCACCTGGAGCAGGACCAGCGGGGTGACGATGATCAGCAGCGAGCGGCCCAGCAGGCTGCGCGGCAGGAAGCGCTTGATCATCGGCCCCCCCATCAATCCGGCCGCAACACGTAGCCCTTGCCGCGCACCGTCTGCAGGTAGCGGGGCAGCTTGGGGTCGGGCTCGATCTTGCGGCGCAGGCGGGTGACCTGGACGTCGACGGCGCGCCCGCCGCCGCCGGCCCCGGTGTGGACGATCAGCTCGTCGCGGCTGAGGACCACCCCCTGGCGTTCGGCCAGGGCGGCGAGCAGCGCGGTCTCGACGTCGGTCAGGTGGATCGGCTGGCCGTCGCGGCTGAGTTCGGCACGGGCCAGGTCGAAGACCACCTCGCCGAGGCGGACCTCGCGCGGCACCTCGGCGGGGGGTGGCACCCGGCGCAGGATGTTGTGGATGCGCAACACCAGCTCGCGGGGCTCGAAGGGCTTGGCCAGGTAGTCGTCGGCGCCCCGCTCGAGGCCGACGATGCGGTCCTCGGGTTCGCCCATCGCGGTCAGCATGAGGATCGGCAGGGTGCTGGTCCGGCGCAGATCGGCGGCGAAGTCGAGCCCGCTTTCCCCGGGCATCATCAGGTCCAGAACCATCAGGTCGAAGGCGAGATGGGTCAGCTTGGCCCGGGCGTCGGCGGCGTCGCTCGAGGTGGTCACCCGGAACCCGTTCTCGCTGAGGAATTTGCGTAGCAACTCGCGCAGCCGGTCGTCGTCGTCGACCACCAGGATATGGGGAAGGTCGGCTTCCATCACGCCCCCGCTACAGCCTCGCCCTGCCAGCATACCACAAGGGCGCGGGGTGGGTAGTGGCCTCTCAGCCGTAGCTGACCTTGACGATCTCGTAGGACTTGTGGCCGCGCGGGGTGGTGACCTCCACCGAATCCCCCAGCGTCTTGCCGATCAGGGCGCGGGCCAGCGGCGAGGTGATCGACAGCCGGCCGGCCTCGATGTCGGCCTCGTGGGTGCCGACCACCTGGTAGGTGCTCTCCTCGTCGGTGTCCTCGTCGGCCAGGATCACGGTGGCCCCGAAGCGGACCACGTCGCCGCTCAGCTTGCTGGTGTCGATGACTTCGGCGCGGCTGATGATGTCCTCGATCTCGGCGACCCGGCCCTCGACGAAGCTCTGGCGCTCGCGGGCGGCGTGGTATTCGGCGTTCTCGGTCAGGTCGCCGTGCTCGCGGGCCTCGGCGATGGCGCGGATGATCGCCGGCCGCTCCGCGGTCTTCAGCCGCTTGAGCTCCTCCTCCAGGCGGCTCTTGCCCTGCCCGGTCATCGGGAACTTTTCCATCGCGCGGGACTCCGAAATCACGGCCGGGCTCGATCGCCGCCCGGCCCGTTCCTGGAAACTCAGAAAGACCCTGTAAAGTAGGACTGCAACGACGCCACTTCAAGGCTCGAAACGGACAGCGCCTCGATCGCCTCGACCACCGCCGCCGCCCCGGCGATGGTGGTGTAGTGGGGGACGTTGTTGATCAGCGCCGAACGACGGATCGAGAAGCTGTCGGCGATCGCCTGGGCGCCTTCGGTGGTGTTGATGACCAGTTGCACGTCGCCGCTGATGATGGCGTCCACGCAGTGGGGCCTGCCCTCCAGCACCTTGTTGATCCGTTTCACCTCGAGCCCGGCATCCTTCAGGTAGCTGGTGGTGCCGCCGGTGGCGATCAGCGCGAAGCCCAGTTTTTCCAGACGCCGGGCGAGGCGGCTGGCGGCCTCCTTGTCGCGGTCCTTGACCGAGATGAATACCGTGCCGCCCCCGGGCACCGGCATCCCGGCGCCCAGTTGCGACTTGGCGAAGGCGCGCCGGAAGTCGGTGTCGATGCCCATCACCTCGCCGGTCGACTTCATCTCGGGGCCGAGGATGATGTCGACGCCGGGGAAGCGGGCGAACGGGAACACCGCCTCCTTGACCGCCACGTGGCCAAGTTGCGGGGTCTCGCCGAGTTCGAAGGCGGCCAGCTTCTCGCCGGTCATGACGCGGGCCGCGATCTTGGCGATCGGCACCCCGGTGGCCTTGGCGACGAAGGGCACGGTGCGGCTGGCCCGGGGGTTGACCTCGAGGATGTAGATGTCGCCGTCCTTGACCGCGAACTGGACGTTCATCAGCCCGACCACCTCCAGCGCCAGGGCCAGGATCGCGGTCTGGCGGCCGATCTCGTCGACCACCTCGGCGGGCAGCGAATAGGGCGGCAGCGAGCACGCCGAATCGCCGGAATGGACGCCGGCCTCCTCGATGTGCTGCATGATCCCGGCGACGTAGACGTCGGTGCCGTCGCACAGCGCATCGACGTCCACCTCGATGGCGTCCTGGAGGTAGGAATCGACCAGCACCGGGCTGTCGCCGGAGACCTCGACGGCGTGGGTCATGTAGTGGCGCAGCTCGGCGTGGTCGTGGACGATCTCCATCGCCCGCCCGCCGAGCACGTAGGACGGCCTGAGCACCACCGGGTAGCCGATGGTGTCGGCCACCGCCTCGGCCTCGTCCAGCGAGCGGGCGATGCCGTTGGCCGGCTGGCGCAGCTCGCAGTCGTTGAGCAGGGCCTGGAAGCGCTCGCGGTCCTCGGCCAGGTCGATGGCGTCGGGCGAGGTGCCGAGGATCGGGATGTCGGCGGCGGCCAGCGGGGCGGCCAGCTTGAGCGGCGTCTGGCCGCCGAACTGGACGATCACCCCCAGCAGGTCGCCGCGGGACTGTTCGACCCGGATCAGCTCGATCACGTCCTCGGCGGTCAGCGGCTCGAAGTACAGGCGGTCCGAGGTGTCGTAGTCTGTGGACACGGTCTCCGGGTTGCAGTTGACCATGATCGCCTCGAGGCCGGCCTCCTTGATCGCGTAGGCGGCGTGGACGCAGCAGTAGTCGAACTCGATCCCCTGGCCGATGCGGTTGGGGCCGCCGCCGAGGATCGCCACCTTGCGCCGCTCGGAGGGGTCGGCCTCGCATTCGGCCGCCTCCAGGCCGTCGCCCTCGTAGGTCGAGTACATGTAGGGGGTCCTGGAGGGGAACTCGGCGGCGCAGGTGTCGACCCGCTTGAAGACCGGATGCACGTCGAGCAGCCGGCGGCGGCGGGCGACCTCGCTTTCCGACATCCCGGCGAGCTCGCCCAGGCGCTGGTCGGAGAAGCCCTGCTTCTTGAGCCGCAACAGCCCCGGCGCGTTGCCGGGCAGGCCGTTCTCGACGATCCCGGCTTCGAGTTCGACCAGGTGCCCGATCTGCTCCAGGAACCAGCGGTCGTACTTGCAGGCGGCCTGGATCTCATCGATCCCGAGCCCCAGGCGGAAGGCCTGGGCGATGACCAGGATACGGTCGGGGCGGGGCTCGGCGAGGGCCGCGTGCACGGTGTTCCTGTGCGGACCGGCGTCGCCGTCGGCGCCTTCGATCTCGACCTCGTTGAGGCCGGTCAGGCCGGTCTCCATGGAGCGCAGGCCCTTTTGCAGGGATTCGGCAAACGTGCGCCCGATGGCCATCGCCTCGCCGACCGACTTCATGGAGGTGGTCAGCAGGGGTTCGGTGCCGGGGAACTTCTCGAAGGTGAAGCGGGGCACCTTGACCACCACGTAGTCGATGGTCGGCTCGAAGGAGGCCGGGGTGACCCCGGTGATGTCGTTGTCCAGCTCGTCCAGCGTGAAGCCGACCGCCAGCTTGGCCGCCACCCTGGCGATCGGGAACCCGGTCGCCTTGGAGGCCAGGGCCGAGGACCGCGAGACCCTGGGGTTCATCTCGATGATGACCAGCCGGCCGTCCTCGGGGTTGACCGCGAACTGGACGTTGGAGCCCCCGGTATCGACCCCGATCTCGCGCAGCACCGCGATCGAGGCGTTGCGCATGATCTGGTATTCCTTGTCGGTCAGGGTCAGGGCCGGGGCGACGGTGATCGAATCGCCGGTGTGGACGCCCATCGGGTCGATGTTCTCGATCGAGCACACGATGATGCAGTTGTCGGCGTTGTCGCGGACCACCTCCATCTCGTATTCCTTCCACCCCAGCACCGACTCCTCGACCAGCACCTCGCCGACCGGCGAGGTGCTGAGGCCGAGCCCGACCACCTGCTCGAACTCGGCGCGGTTGTAGGCGATCCCGCCGCCGATACCGCCCAGGGTGTAGGACGGGCGGATGATCAGCGGCAGGCCGATCTCCTCGAGCGCCCGGCGGGCCTCGTCCATCGAGGTGACGACCCGGCTGCGCGGGCAGGTCAGGCCGATGCGCTCCATGGCGTCGCGGAACTGCTGGCGGTCCTCGGCCTTGGCGATGGTCGCCGCGTCGGCGCCGATCATCTCCACCCCGTATTTTTCCAGCACCCCCGATTCGGCGAGCTCCCGGGCGGCGTTGAGGCCGGTCTGACCGCCCATCGTCGGCAGCAGGGCGTCGGGCCGCTCGCGCTCGATGATCCGCTCCAGCATCTCGGGGATGATGGGCTCGACGTAGGTGGCGTCCGCCATCCCGGGGTCGGTCATGATGGTCGCCGGGTTGGAGTTGACCAGGACCACCCGGTAGCCCTCCTCGCGAAGCGCCTTGCAGGCCTGGACCCCGGAATAGTCGAACTCGCACGCCTGGCCGATGACGATCGGCCCGGCGCCGATGATCATGATCGAGGATATGTCGGTGCGCTTGGGCATGGGGGGTTATTTCACCATCCTACATGACGAACCGCTTGACGCCATCCTTGAGAAGCGCGGTGTTGAAGTTGATCAACAAGCCGGTCGAAAACCCACCCAGCTTCAGATAGGTCAGCACTTGAGCTTCGTGGACGGCCAACAGTTTGTCGACGGCTTTGACTTCGATCAGTAGGTCTCCGTCAACAACGATATCGGCTCGAAAACCGGTTTCCATTCGCGTCCCTTTGTAGACCACGGGAACGGAGAGCTGTTTTTCGAAAGACAATCCGATATCCGACATCTCCTTGCAGAGGCAATACTCATAGACGGATTCCAACAACCCCGGCCCCAGATTTCTATGGACCTCGATCGCCAGGCCGATAACCTTTTCGGTCAACGGATCTTTTACCATCGGATTGTTTTGCCTGTTAAACACCTGTTGCATTGCAACCGGGTTATTCGACACAGAGATCACAGAGAAAGTTAAAGCCACAGAGGACACAGAGAGGCCAGGTTCGTCATCAACCATCGCCGCGACATCAAAATCACATCGCGCGAAGCGCATTTTCTTTTTCTTCTCTGTGTCCTCTGTGTCTTAAATCTTCCTCTGTGTCCTCGGTGTCGAATCACCCCTTAAAATCAAGCAAATCGTTTGCCCAATATTCCCCTCACCCCTTCTCCATCATGTCGACGAACCTTTGGAACAGGTGGTGGCTGTCTTGGGGGCCGGGGGAGGCTTCGGGGTGGTATTGGACGGAGAACACGGGCAGGTCCTTGACCTTGAGGCCCTCGAGCGTGCCGTCGAACAGCGAGGTGTGGGTCTCGACGATGTGCGCCGGCAACGAGTCGCGCTCGACCACGAAACCGTGGTTCTGGCTGGTGATCTCGACCCGCCCCGTCTCCAGGTCCTTGACCGGGTGGTTGGCGCCCCGGTGGCCGAGGTGCATCTTGGTCGTCCGGGCGCCCAGCGCCAGGGCCAGCATCTGGTGGCCGAGGCAGATGCCGAACAGCGGCAGGCCCTTCTCCAGCACGCCTTGGATCATCGCCACCGCGTACTCGCCGGTCGCCGCCGGATCGCCGGGGCCGTTGGCCAGAAACACCCCGTCGGGGCGGTGGCGAAGCACGTCCGCGGCGCTCGAGGCGGCCGGGACCACGGTGATCCGGCAACCGGCGGTGGCCAGCGAACGCAGGATGTTGCGCTTGGCCCCGAAATCGACCGCCACCACGTGGTGCCTGGGGTCGGTCTGGCGGGCGTAGCCGCGGCCCAGCGTCCACTGGGCCTCGCCGTCCCAGGCGTAGGTCTGGCGCGTTGTCACCTCCTTGGCCAGGTCCATGCCCTCCAGCCCCGGCCAGGAGGCCGCCATCTCGACCAGCGCGGCGACGTCGATGTCGCCGCCGGGGAGGTGGATCAGGGCGCCGCTGGGCGCCCCGCCGTCGCGGATCCGCCGGGTCAGGCGGCGGGTGTCGATGCCGGTCGCGCACACCAGGTCGTGGGACTTGAGCCAGGCGTCCAGGTGTCGCGCCGCGCGCCAGTTGGAGGGTTCGCTGATGTCGGCGCGCAGTATGCAGCCCCGCACCGCCGGGGTCACGGTTTCGATGTCCTCGGAATTGGTGCCGACGTTGCCGATGTGGGGGAAGGTGAAGGTGATGATCTGGCCGGCGTAGGAGGGATCGGTGAGAATCTCCTGATAACCGGTGATCGAGGTGTTGAAGCAGACCTCGCCGACCGCCACCCCGACCGCCCCCGCGCCGCGCGCCCAGTAGACCGTGCCGTCGGCCAGGACCAGCGCCGCGTCGGCCTCAGGAGGACGCCCCCCCGGCGGGCGCGGCGGGGGCGGGGCGGCGGATGGGGCCATGAGCGGCGGGTCCTGAAACGTCCGGGGGCGTCGTCTGCGGCGTGTCTCGGCGTGTCTCAGCGTGTCTATAGCAAAAGCCGTGCCGCCGTCAAGGCTCCATTGGCAACAAATTGTCCTTTTATTTCAATGGGTTAATTTCAATCAAGGTATTGCATTCCAGGCCGTTATTGGGTAACGTCATCGTTTCCCCGGAAAACCCGTGAAAGGACCTCCATGCTCCGCAGCCGTCTCACCGACGCCCTGAAGGTCGCCATGAAGGCCCGCCAGCGGCATACGGTGTCCACCCTGCGGCTGATCCTGGCGGCGCTCAAGGACCGCGACATCGCGGCCCGGGGCAAGGGCACGCTGGAGGGCATCGGCGAGGACGAGATCCTGACCATGCTCCAGTCGATGGTCAAGCAGCGCCGGGAGAGCATCGCCCTGTACGAGCAGGGCGGGCGGCTGGAACTGGCCCAGCAGGAGGCCGACGAAATCGTCGTCATCGAGAGCTTCCTGCCGGCCCAGCTCGGCGACGACGAGGTGGCCGGCGCCATCGCCGAGGTGATCGCCGAGATCGGCGCCGGGACGCTCAAGGACATGGGGCGGACCATGGCCGCCCTCAAGGAACGCTTCGCCGGGCGCATGGACTTCGCCAAGGCCAGCGCCATCGTCAAGGACCGCCTCGGCTGAGGAACGCCCCCCGCCGTCTCTATGGGTCATTATCAGTGCCCCTTGGTATCAGGTCACCGTGTAGTCCTTGTACTTGTCGAGCAGACGGACCGGCCTTTTGAGGGCGTCCTTGCGGAAGGGGTCGCCCAGTTCCTGGGTCGCCATGATCTCGAGCACGCACATCCGGTCCGACGACGTCGCTTGGCGCAGGGCGTCGCCGACCTGGTCGGGGTGGTCCACCGTGATTCCCTCGGCGCCCATCGCCCGGGCGATCCCGGCCCAGTGGGTCGGCGTGATGTCGGTGCCCACGTAGCGGTCGTCGTAGAAGTCGATCTGGTTCTTCTTCTCGGCCCCCCACTGGCCGTTGTTGAAGACCACCGCGGTGACCGGGATCCCTTGGCGCACGCAGGTCAGGGTCTCCATCAGGCTGATCCCCCAGGCGCCGTCGCCGACGTAGGCGATGGCCGGGCGCTCGGGCACCGCCACCTTGGCCCCGATCGCCGCCGGGAAGGCGTAGCCGCAGTTGCCGAACGACATCGCGGCGAAGAAGCTGTTGGGCTTCTCGAAGCGCAGGTAGCTGTTGGAGACCGAGCAGATGTTGCCGATGTCGGTGCTGACCATGGCGTCCTCGGGCATCGCCTTCTCCAGCTCGCGGAGCAGGCGGCGGGGCTTGATCGGCGAGCCGTCGCCCTCGGACCACTTGCTCAGTTCGCTCTCCCAGGCCTCCTTCTGCTTCTTGAGCTCGGCCAGGCGGGTGTCCGTGTTGGCGTGGCAGGCGATCTTCATGTTGGAGGTCTTCATGCGCTCCAGGATGTCGGTGGCCGCCTTGCCGGCGTCGCCGTTGACGCCCACCGAGATCGGCCGCACCAGGCCCAGCATGCGGGGGTCGGTGTCGACCTGGATGATGGTCGCCTGCTTGGGCCAGTAGTCGATGTCGAACTGGGGCAGGGTGCCGAAGGGGCCGAGCCGGGTGCCCAGCGCCAACACCACGTCGGCCTGGGCGATCAGCTTCATCGCCGCCTTCGAGCCCTGGTAGCCGAGCGGCCCGCAGGCCAGCGGATGGCCGGCCGGGAAGGCGTCGTTGTGCAGATAGCTGGTGACCACCGGCGCCGACAGGTATTCGGCCAGCCCCTCGAGCGCCGCCCCGCCCCCCGATATGACGACCCCGCCCCCGGCGACGATCACCGGGAATTCGGCCCGGGCCAGCCGTTCGGCCGCCTGGGCCAGGCTGTCGGGGCCGCCGGCCGGGCGCTCCAGGACCTGTGGCTGGGGGATCTCGACGTCGATGTCGCCGTAGAAGTAGTCGCGGGGGATGTTGACGTGGACCGGGCCGCGCTCGGCCATGGCGATGTCGAAGGCGCGCCCGGTCAGCTCGGCGATGCGGTCGGGGCGGTTGACGTGGACCTGGTACCTGGTGATCTTGGAGAAGATCGGCATCTGGTCGGTTTCCTGGAAGCCGCCCAGCCCGGCGGTCGCGGTGCCGGCCTCGGGCGCGATCAGGACCACCGGCGAATGGGCCCAGTAGGCGGCGGCGATCGAGGTCACGAAGTTGGTCACCCCGGGGCCGTTCTGGCCGATGCACACCCCGTGACGGCCGCTGGCCCGGGCGTAGCCGTCGGCCATGTGGCCGGCGCCCTGCTCGTGGGCCACCGAGATGAACTCGATCCCCGCCGGCTCGAAGATGTCGAGCGCGTCCATGTAGGCCGAGCCGACGATCCCGAAGACGTGGCGCACCCCTTGGGCGGCCAGGGTCTCGACGAAGGCTTCGCTGGGGGTCATCCGGGTCATGGCGACTCTCTTTTGAGGGCAACCGCCGCCGGCCTCAGGCCTTGAGCGCTTCCTCGGCCGGCTGGTAGTCGTAGCCGAGGTCCTCGGCCACCGCCTGGTAGGTGACGCGGCCCTTGCACACGTTGAGGCCCTCGCGGAAGTGCGGGCTGTCGCCCAGCGCCTTCTTGTAGCCCTTGTCGGCCAAGGCCAGGGTGAAGGGCAGGGTGACGTTGTTGAGGGCGTAGGTCGAGGTCCTGGGCACCGCGCCGGGCATGTTGGCGACGCAGTAGTGGACCACCCCGTCGACCACGTAGGTGGGATCGGCGTGGGTGGTCGCCCGGGAGGTCTCGAAGCATCCCCCCTGGTCGATCGAGACGTCGACCAGCACCGAGCCGTCCTCCATCTCCTCGATCATCTTTGCGGTCACCAGCTTGGGCGCCTCGGCGCCGGCGATCAGCACCCCGCCGATCACCAGGTCGGCCTCCAGCACGTACTTCTCGAGCGCGCCGCGGGTCGAATACACGGTGGTCAGGGCGGGTCCGAAGCGCATGCTCAGGTGGCCCAGGACATCGATGTTGCGGTCGAGCACGATGACGTTGGCGGCCATGCCGAGCGCCATGTAGATGGCGTTCTCGCCGACCACCCCGCCGCCGATCACCACCACCTTGGCCGGGGCGACGCCGGGGACACCGCCCAGCAGGATGCCCTTGCCGCCGTTGGCGCGCTCCAGGCAGTGGGCGCCGGCCTGGATCGACATCCGTCCGGCGACCTGGGACATCGGCGCCAGCAGCGGCAGGCCGCCGCCGGGATCGGTGATCGTCTCGTAGGCGATGCACACCGCGCCGCCGTCGACCAAATCGCGGGTCTGGTCGGGGTCGGGGGCCAGGTGCAGGTAGGTGAACAGGATCTGGCCCTGGCGCAGCATCTTGCGCTCGCCGGCCTGGGGTTCCTTGACCTTGACGATCATGTCGGCCTTGGCGAAGATCTCCTCGGGAGTATCGACGACCGCAACGCCGGCCTCCTGGTAGTCGGCGTCGGAACAGCCGATGCCGATGCCGGCGTTCTTCTGGACCATCACCTCGTGGCCGTGGGCGACCGCTTCACGGACGCTGGACGGCGTCATGCCGACCCGGTATTCGTGGTTCTTGATCTCCTTGGGCACGCCAATCAGCATTTTCGATCCTCCTTGACCGGGATGGACGGCAATAGGCGGAACGGAAACCCGGGAAATTCCAGCCTTGTCAACAGTGATACGGGTTCGCGCCGCTCCGGCATAGGGCCAATTCGCGGGATTAACTTGTACCAGCGGCGCCGGTCAGGCGGCGGATCAGGGCGGCCAGGCGCTGGATTCCGGGTTCGATGCGCTCGGTCGGGATCGACGAGAAGCCGAGCCGGAAACAGTTCTCCGGGGCGTCCTCGGCGTGGAAGTTGACCCGGCCCCGTTCGAAGACGATCCCCTCCTTGATCGCTTGGCGGGCCAGCTCCTCGGCATCGAGGCCCTCGGGGCCGCGGACCCAGTAGCTGGTGCCGCCGAAGGTCGGGACCTTGGACGAATCGGGAAGGTGGCGGTTGAGCGCCGCCCCCATCCGCTCCCAGCGTTCGCGGTAGGCCCGGTGCAGCCGGTGGATCAGCGCGTCGTGGTGGCCCTGGGCCAGGAACAGGGCCGTGGTCCGCTGGTTGTTGTTGGGGGCGTGGCGCAGCATCAGCCGGCGCAGGGCGCGGGCCTCGGTGATCAGCTCCGGCGGCCCGACCAGGTAACCCAGCCGCAGTCCGGGGAACAGGGTCTTGGACAGGCTGCCGACGTAGACCACCCGTCCCTCGGTATCCAGCGACTTGAGCGACGGGGTCGGTTCGCCGACGTAGCTGGTCTCGCACTCGTAGTCGTCCTCGATGATCAGGAAGTCCCGCTTCGAGGCCCGCTCGAGCAGCGCCTTGCGGCGTTCGAGGGGCATCGTCACGGTGGTCGGGAACTGGTGGCTGGGGGTGACGAACACGTAGTCGCAGCCGTCGAGGCGGCGATCCACCGGCAGCCCGTAGTCGTCGATTCCGATCGCCTTCAGGCGCCGCGTCCTGAGGCTGAAGATGTTGCGCGCGTCCGGGTATCCGGGTTCCTCGAAGGCCACCACCGTGTCCTCGCCGATCAGCAGGCCGGCCAGCAGGTACAGCGCGTTCTGGGCGCCCAGGGTGATCAGGATCTGGTCGTCGGAAACCAGGATCCCGCGGCGCGGCAGCAGGCGGGTGCGGATCTGCTCGACCAGCATCGGGTCGTCGGCGCCCCGGGTGTCGCTGATCCAGGCCCCCATCGACTGGCGGGACAGGGCCTGGCGGGTGCATTCGCGCCAGTCGGCGATCGGGAACAGCGACAGATCGACCTGGCCGTAGATGAAGGGATAGGGATAGGACAGCCAGTCGGGCAGCATCTCGATATTGCGCTGGCGCGACGGGCGCAGCTCCAGGCGCGTATCCCAGTCCGGGGCGTGGCCCGGCACCGACGGCACCGGGTCCACCGACTCCGCCCGCCCGGCGAGGATCTCCGGGTTGACGTAGAAGCCGCTGCGCTCGCGCGAGTTCAGAAAGCCGTCGTCGACCAGCCTCTGGTAGGCCAGGGTCACGGTGTTGCGCGACACCCCCAGGGACTTCGCCATCTGGCGCGAGGACGGCAGCGGCATCCCCGAGGACAACTGACCGCCGAGGATCGCCGAGACCAGCATTTCCCGGATCTGGGACTGGATGCTGGTGGACTCTTCCCGGCTCAGGTGAAAGAGGGCGTCGCGCATGTCGCTGGCCTATCCGAAAACCCGTAATTGGCTCTGGTGTATCCCTCGGCGATGAGATTACGGTGTTTGCAGGTTATCGACAAGATAGGCTCGGCGCCAACCGCCGGGCCGGCACCATTCAGGTTTGAAGGGGAGATCGATGCAGTACCAGGCCAATACCTTGGAACACCACTGGATGCCCTTTACCGCCAATCGGGAATTCAAGAACGATCCCCGGCTGCTGGTCCGTGGCGAAGGGGTCTACTACTGGAACCACAAGGGCGACAAGATCATCGACGCCTCTTCGGGGCTGTTCTGCTGCGCCGCCGGGCACGGCCGCCCGGAGATCGCCGAGGCCGTCGCCGAGCAGTTGCGGACCATGGACTACGGCCCCCACTTTCAGCTCGGCCACCCGTCGTCCTTCGAGCTGGCGCGGCGCATCGCGGCCCTGACGCCGGAGGGCATCAACCACGTCTTCTTCACCAATTCCGGCTCCGAATCCGTCGATACCGCGCTCAAGATCGCGATGGCCTACCACCGCGCCCGCGGCGAGGGGCAGCGGGGGCGCTTCGTATCGCGCGAGCGGGCCTACCACGGCGTCAACATAGGCGGCACCTCGGTCAGCGGGCTGATGAAGAACCGCGAGACCTTCGGCGCGGTGATGCCCGGGGTCACTCACATGCGCCATACCTGGCTGGCCGAGAACCGCTTCACCGTCGGCCAGCCCGAGACCGGGGCCGAACTGGCCGAGGACCTGCAGCGCTTCGCCGAGCTGTACGGCGGCCACACCATCGCCGCCTGCATCGTCGAGCCGATCGCCGGCTCGACCGGCGTCCTGGTGCCGCCCAAGGGATACCTGGAGCGGCTGCGCGAGATCTGCGACGCCCACGGCATCCTGCTCATCTTCGACGAGGTGATCACCGGCTTCGGGCGCACCGGCAAGGCCTTCGGCGCCCAGAGCTTCGGGGTCACGCCCGACATGATGACCCTGGCCAAGGCGCTGACCAACGGCGCCCAGCCGATGGGCGCGGTGGCGGTCAAGGACGGCATCTACGAGACCGTCGCCGAGGGCGCCCCGGCCGGCGCGATCGAGCTCTTCCACGGCTACACCTACTCGGCCCACCCGGCGGCCTGCGCCGCCGGCCTGGCGACCCTGGACATCTACGAATCCGAGGGTCTGTTCGACCAGGCGGCCAAGATGTCGCCCTATTTCCTGGAGTCCCTGTTCTCGCTCGAGGACCTGGAGGTGGTCACCGACATCCGCGGCTACGGGATGCTGGGGGCGTTCGACCTGGCGATGGGCGACGCCCCGGGGGCGCGCGGCATCGACGCCATGAAGCGCCTGTTCGCGGCCGGCGCCCACGTCAAGTTCACCGGCGACTGCGGGCTGGTGGCGCCGCCGCTGGTATCGACCAGGAATGAGATCGACGAAATTCACGACCTTCTCCACAAGGTCCTCGGTGAGTTGTAAGCTGGAAAGGCGCGGCCCACGAGACGAGGAAATACCCGAAAAAGGAGACGACCATGGCGGTTGAAAAAATGAGAAACTACGTGAACGGCGAGTGGCGCACGCCCGAAGGCTGCGAATGGCTGGATGTCGAGAACCCCAGCACCGCCGAGGTTATCGCCCGGGTTCCCCTATCCAGCACCGAGGACACCGACCAGGCCATTGCCGCCGCCCATGCGGCGTTCCCGAGCTGGGCCGCGACCCCGGGCGACAAGCGGGTCGAGCCGATGTTCAGGCTGGCCGGGCTGATCCGCGACAACCACGAAAAGATCTGCCGTGTCCTGGTCGCCGAGATGGGCAAGTCCCTGCCCGACGCCCGGGCCGAGATCGACCGCACGCTGGAGAACGTCGAAGTCTCCTGCGGGATGCCGATCTTGCAGCAGGGCGACGTGCTGGTCGGCGCGGCGCCGGGCGTCGACGGCGAGGTGCTCCGGCTGCCGATCGGCGTCTTCGGCATGATCGCGCCCTTCAACTTCCCCGGCATGGTCCCCTTCTGGTTCCTTCCCTACGCCATCGCGTGCGGCAACACCTTCGTCATGAAACCCTCCAAGCAGGTCCCCATGACCATGCAGTTGATCGCCGAGTACATCCATCAGAGCGGCTTTCCCAAGGGGGTGTTCAACATGGTCTGCGGCGATCGCGTGATCGCCGAGGCGATGATGGGTTCTCCCCTCGTCAAGGGTATCTCGGTGGTCGGATCGACCCCGATCTGCCAGATCATCGCCAACAGGTGCGCCGCCACCAACAAGCGGTTCCAGGGCATGGGCGCCGCCAAGAACCATCTGGTGGTGCTGGAAGACGCCAAGATCGGCGACGTCATCCGCAACCTGATCACGTCGGGTTATGGCTGCGCCGGTCAGCGTTGCATGGCCTCTTCGGCCATCGTCTGTGTCGGCGACAAGGTCCATGACGAGGTGGTCGAGAAGTTCGTCCAGGCGGCCAGGGAGGTGATCGTCGCCAACCCCCTCGATCCCAAGGTGGCCGACGAACAGATGGTCATGGGGCCGGTGATTTCGGCCAAGGCCAAGACGTTCATCGAAGGGATGATCGCGACCGGCGTCAAGGAAGGCGCCAATCTGGTGCTCGACGGCCGCGGTCTGGTCGTCCCCGGGTGCGAGAACGGACACTTCCTGGGAACCAGCGTGTTCACCGACGTCAAGCCGGGCATGGAAATCCACAACACCGAGATCTTCGGCCCCGTGCAGGTGATCCTCAAGGTCGATACCCTGGATCAGGCGATCCGGATGATCAACGAACACGCATACGGCAACGGCGCCTCGATCTACACCCAGAACGGCTATTGGGCGCGCAAGTTCAAGCTCGAGGTCGAGTGCGGGATGATCGGGATCAACGTCGGCATCCCGGCGCCGGTCGCCTACCTGCCCTTCGGCGGCATGAAGTCCTCCCAGTTCGCCGACATCAAGACCCAGGGCGTGGCGGCCATCAGGTTCTTCACCGAGGACAAGATCGTCACCGAACGCTACTGGCCGGAAGAGGACTGATTCCAGCGGCCCCTAACCATATGAGCGAAACCGAACCGAAATTCGAACTGCAAACCGAAGCCCCGCCACCGGTCAGCCATCCGGTGATGGGCTACTTCGCGGTCGGCTTCGGATTGCTCGGCATTTTCACCCACGGGCCGGTGTTCGTGCCCCTGGCGCTGGTGTGCAGCCTGGTCGCCCTGTTCCTGGGACAGATCGCGTGGGCCTTCGTCGGCGTGTTGCTGGCGGTGGCCGGGTTCCTGACCTCGCCGACGCTGCTGTTCATCGCCGGCCTGGGCGCCCTGTCGATATGGCTCGGCCTGCCCTGGTTCTGAGAGTCCTGACTTTGATAGCGGCGAGCCGATTCATCGGCTCGCCGCTATCATTGCCCCTCAGACGCCGGGCGGGCCGGTGGCCCTTGGCTCCCGCGACATAAGTCGCGACGCGCGGTCGCGCTTGCCGGCGAGCGCATGTGTTACCCCATGCGCTCGCCGGTAAGAGTCAAACCATGCCATTGGCGACGGTGCTGACCAGCAGGCCGAGGACCAAATCCAGGATCACCAGTCCGGCCGCCGTCGAGGTCGGAATGTCGAGCGCCGTGCGGGCGATGAACCAGCCGTAGACCATGATCATGACCAGGGCCACCATGACCATCGCCTGGGCCGGGTCGCCCGGCGTGCCGCCGGTCTCGGTCGCCATGACCAGGGGCAGGAACAGCCCGTTCTGCAGCACCGCCGCCCAGTTGTAGGCGACGATGTAGCCGATGTAGCGCTCCTCGCGCTCGAACACCTTGACCAGCCACGCCATGACCAGCGGGAAAACCACCCAGCCGATGACGTAGGCGATGACCTCGATCAGGGCGACCCGCAGGGGATGGCCCGGGAGGCGGCCCTCGGCGAAGCTCTGGACCAGCATCATCGCGTAAAGAGGGGCGACCAGCGCGGCGGCGACGAACGAGCGCCAGAAACCGCCGACGGTGGTCTCGAAGTAGGCCATGCCCCCGGCGTCGAAGCGGGCCAGCCGGTAGGCACCGTAAAGGGAGTTGAAGGCCTCTCTCAACATCCCGGCGTTTCGCCGAAGAAACCTTCGAGCAGCGCCAGGTAGACCTCGGCCAGCGCCGCCAAGTCGGCGACGGCGACGTTCTCGTCCACCTTGTGGCAGCTGTCGCCGATCATCCCGAACTCGACCACCGGGCAGTGGTCTTTTATGAAGCGGGCGTCCGAGGTGCCGCCCCCGGTGCCGAGCGCCGGGGTCCGCCCGGTAACCGTCTCGACCGCCGCCGCGATGGCCGCGCCGAGCCTTCCGGGCGGGGTCAGGAAGACGTCGCCGGTGCTGGTCAGTTGCAGCTCGTAGTCCCCGCCCACGGCGTCGCAGTGGCCGCGGATCCAGGCCTCCAGTTCCTCGGCGTGGTGGCGGTCGTTGTAGCGGATGTTGAAGCCGGCGCTGGCCTGGGCGGGGATGACGTTGGCCGCCGGGTTGCCGACGTCGACCGTGGTGATCTCCAGGTTGGAGGGCTGGAAGTGTTCGCTGCCGTCATCGAGCGGGGTGCCGTCGAGCGCCCCCAGCATCGCCAGCAGGCGGGGGATCGGGTTGTCGCCCTGTTCGGGGTAGGCGACGTGGGCCTGGGTGCCGTGCACCGTGAGGGTGCCGTTGAGGCAGCCCCGGCGGCCGATCTTGACGGTGTCGCCGAACGCCCTCTCGCTTGTCGGCTCGCCGACCAGGCAGGCGTCCAGGGTCTCGCCGCGCCCCTTCAGCCAGTCCAGCACCTTGGCCGTGCCGTCGACCGACGGGCCTTCCTCGTCGCCGGTGATGAGCAGACTGATCGAGCCTGCGAAGTCGTCGCCGCGGGCGGCCAGGAACCGTGCCGCGGCGGCCACGAAGCAGGCGATGCCGCCCTTCATGTCGGCGGCGCCCCGGCCGTAGAGCCGGCCGCCGGCGACCTCGGCGGCGAACGGCGGGTGGCTCCACGCCGCTCCATCGCCGGGCGGCACCACGTCGGTGTGGCCGGCGAAGCAGAAGTTGGGACCTCGGGCGCCGATCCGGGCGTACAGGTTGGCGACCTCGCCGAAGGGCAGCCGGTGGCAGGCGAAGCCCAGCCCCTCCAGGGCCTCGGCGAGGACCTCCTGGGCGCCGGCGTCCTCGGGAGTGACGCTGGGACAGCGGATCAGCGCTCGGCACAGCTCCAGGGGGTCCATGGCTCGGGCTCTCAATCGCGGAGCAGGTCGTTGATCGAGGTCTTGGCCCGGGTTTTCTCGTCGACCCGCTTGACGATCACCGCGCAATAGAGACCGGGGCCGGGGGAGCCGTCGGCCAGCGGCCTGCCCGGCATGGTCCCGGCGACCACCACCGAGTACGCCGGGACCCGGCCGTAATGGACCTCGCCGCTGGCCCGATCGACGATCTTGGTCGATTGGCCGAGGTAGACCCCCATCGACAGCACCGAACCCTCCTCGACAACCACCCCCTCGGCGACCTCGGAGCGGGCGCCGATGAAACAGTTGTCCTCGATGATCACCGGCTCGGCCTGCAACGGCTCGAGCACGCCGCCGATGCCGGTGCCTCCCGAGATGTGGCAGTTCCGCCCGATCTGGGCGCACGAGCCGACGGTGGCCCAGGTGTCGATCATGGTCCCGGCGCCGACATGAGCACCGAGGTTGACGAAGCACGGCATCAGCACCACTCCCGGGGCGATGAAGGCCGAATGGCGGACCACGCAGTCGGGCACGGCGCGGAAACCCGCCTCGCGGAACCGCGCCTCGTCCCAGCCGGCGAACTTGGCGGGCACCTTGTCGAACCACGGGGCGCCGCCGGGGCCGCCGGGGATCGGCGTCATGTCGTTGAGCCGGAACGACAGCAGCACCGCCTTTTTGAGCCACTGGTTGACCCGCCACGCGCCGTCGACCTTCTCGGCGACCCGCGCCCGCCCGCCGTCGAGCAGCTCCAACGCCGCCTCCACCGCCTCACGCACCTCGCCGACGGTCCCCGGGCCGATCGTCTCACGGTCCTCCCAGGCGGCGTCGACCACCGATCGCAACGCATCGTGGCTCATCGCAAGGGCTCCGTATCCGTCAGTCTCGTGGCCCGAAACCATGGGCGAGGCGGGCGATGCTGTCAACAACCCCGGCGGTCACCGTCTTGCCAAGCGCCGGTGTCCCGGCATACGGTCGGCTTTGGCTTCGGGCGCGGCATCGAGATGGAGGACGGTGAAGGACATGGGTGGGGAAACGCCACGTGATGGAGCGCCCGTAGTGGGCGAAACCGGTCTTGTGGCCTATGTCCTGCTGCTTTTCATGGGGGTGGCGTGGGGGTTGGCGGTTTCCTTGTCGAAAATCGCCGGCACCGCCGGAGGGCATCCGATCGGCCTGGCGTTGTGGCAGGTGTGGGTGAGCGGCGGGATGCTGCTGGCCGTCGGGGCGGTCAGGTTCCGACCTTCGATTCCGAGACCCAGCGTCGTCGTTTTCTGCCTGTTTTGCGGCGCGGTCGGGGTTGCGTTTCCCGCCATCGCCCTGTTCTGGTCGGCGATCCATCTGCCCGCCGGGGTCGTCGCCATCGCCTTCGCCAGCATGCCGCTGTTCACCTATCTGCTGTCGGTGGTATTCGGCGTCGAAGACGGCAATCGGCTCAGATTGCTGGGGGTCGTGGTCGGCCTCGGGGCCATGGCCCTGCTGATCTTTCCCGATCGCGCGCTCCCCGAACCGGGGCTTGCGCCATGGGTGCTTCTCGCCCTGGCGGCCAGCCTCAGCATGTCGGTCGAGAATTGTTACGCCGGCGGTCTGCGGCCGGCGGGCGTTTCCTCGCTTCAACTGAGTTGCGGGCGGCAGTTCGGGGCGATTCTCATCCTGACCCCGATCGCCCTGGCGACGGGAACCACGGTCCCGGTCCTGGAACCCTGGGGGGCGGTTCAGTGGGCGGCAACGGGGACCGGCGTATTGAGCGGGGTGGCTTACACGACATTGCTTTATGTCATCCGCACCTCCGGGCCGGTCTTCGCCAGCCAGACGGCATACGTCATTACGTTGGCCGGCGTCGCTTGGGGAATGGCCCTCTTCGACGAGCGCCATTCCCAATACGTATGGGTGGCCCTGGCGTTGACCCTCTTCGGCTCCGCCCTGGTCAAGCCGCGGGCGCCGAGAGCCGCACGCTTCGTGCGCCATGAAAGCCGGGAAGGTTAAGAGCGGAAATCCACAACCTCGTTCAGCCACTCCGTCAGGTCCTCGGCGACGTGGTGGACGTAGCCGTCTTGGCTGCCCTGGCGGCCCCAGGGCGACTCGGTGGCCACCCACACCGTGGTCATGCCCATGGCCGCCGCCGGTTCCAGGTTGCGGGCGATGTCCTCGACCATCACCGTGTTGCGGGGGTACAATCGGTAGCGCTCGACCAGCCTCCGGTAGACCGCGGGGTCGGGCTTGGGCACGTAGTCGGAGGCCTCGATATCGAACACGCCTTCGAACAGGTGGCCGAGTCCGAGGTGGCCGGTGATCCGCTCGGCGTGGCCGGTGGTGCCGTTGGTGAAGATCAACAGGCGCCCGGAGAGGCGCTCCAGGGCGGCGGCCAGGGCCGAATCCGGGGTCAGCGGCGAGAGGTCGATGTCGTGGACGTAGTCGAGGAACTTGCGGGGCTCGATCCCGTGGCGCATCATCAGCCCGCGCAGCGTGGTGCCGAACTCCTCGAAGTAGCGCTTCTGGAGCCGGTGGGCTTCGTCCGGTTCGAGGTCCAGGAGCTCGGAGATGTATTGGCGCATGCGCAGGTCGATCTGGGTGAACAGCCCGGAGGCGGCGGGATACAGGGTGTTGTCGAGGTCGAACACCCAGGCCTCGGCGCGGGCCAGGAATCCGGCCTCCAGCGGCGCCGGGGATCGGTTCATGAATCGGGGCTCTTGGCCATGGCCGGCCATTAGAGAGGCCGCAGGCGGTCCCTGGCAAGACCCTTGGCGCGGATTCCAGGGGTAGCCGCCTTCGCCACAATGTAGGTAATATGGAGACGGCGACGCCCCACGGCACCCCACGAGGCGATGTTGAAGAACCGAGCCAACGATCACCCCCGAGACCAGGCCGTCGACAGGGGAGCCCTGCTGGCCGGCTATCCCGGCGCCGCCCTGCTGGCCCGCGGCGACGGCTCGGTGGTCGCCGCCAACGCCCAGGCGGCCGGCCTCAAGGAGCTGATCGAACGCGGCCAGGCGCCGGAGATCGCCGCCCTCATCGGGCGGGCTGCCGAGGAGGGACGGATCGCCTCGGGCGCCGTCGCCCTGCCCGGGGCCAAGGAAAAGAAGGTCCTCGAGGTAACGGCGCTGCCGTTGGCCGCCGGCGGCGAGCTGCTGGTGATCGCCCGCGATATGACCATGGAGCGCAACCTGCGCTCGGTGCTGGTCGAATCCCGCCAGCGCTACAAGGACCTGGTCGAGGTGTCCAGCGACTTCGCCTGGGAGATCGACCCCCAGGGCCGGTTCGCCTTCGTCTCGCCGCGCGGCGCCCTGGGCTACAAGGCCGAGGACCTGGTCGAGCGGCGGCCCGAGGAGTTCGTCACCGACCCCGACAGCTACTCACCCCTGCCGTTCCTCAGCGACCGCCCCCTGGAGAACGTCGAGATGTGGATGCGCCGGGCCGACGGCTCGGTGGCCTGCGTGATCATCTCCTGCCTGCCGCTGCTGGCCGAGGACGGCTCCTGGCACGGGGCCAGGGGCATCTGCCGCGACATCACCGAGGAACGCGAGCGCGAGGCGGCGCTGGCCCGGGCCCGCAACCGCGAACAGCTTCTCAATTACATCGTCAGCACCATCCGCGACGAGGTCGAGCCGACCAATATGCTGACCACCGCCGCCGGGGCCACCGCCCGGGCGTTGGGCGCCGCGGGATGCAACATCTACCGCCAGGACGAATCGGGGGCCTTCGTGGCCGCGGCCCGGTACGGCAACACCGAGGGGCTCGGCGAGCTGGACGATTTCCTGTCCCGACTCGACGGCGAGGTCCTTGAGTTCGAAGCCGGCAGGTGGCGGGTGCTGGCCGCCGCCACCCATTACCGCAAGTCGGTCAACGGCGCCATCTGCATGTGGCGGGACGCCGCCAAGGGACCGTGGGAAGACGACAACCTGATCCTGATCGGCGACGTCGCCAACCAGCTCGGCATCGCCAACGAGCAGATCGCGATCCACGAACGGATCGTCAAGCTGTCGCGCACCGACGCCTTGACCGGGCTGCTCAACCGCCGCGCCTTCTTCGAGGAGGAGCTGCCCCGCCGCCAGTCGCGGCTCGACCGCAGCGGCTTCACCGCGACCCTGCTCTACCTCGATCTCGACAACTTCAAGCTGGTCAACGACGTCCACGGCCACCAGCGCGGCGACGAGGCGATCCTGTTCCTCCGCGACATGCTGATGAAGCACTCACGGCCGATCGACGTCATCGCCCGCCTGGGCGGCGACGAGTTCGCGGTGTGGCTCGACGGAATCACGCCCGAGGTGGCGGTCAAGCGGGTCGAGGAGCTGGTCGTAACGGCGCGCGAGCTCGAGCAGTTCTCGGGCGACGCCGATCATCCCTTGGGGGTGTCGATCGGAGTCGCCATGTACGATCCCAACCGGTCCGAAAGCATGACCGACCTGATCGCCCGCGCCGACGGGGCGATGTACGTGGTGAAACGCGCCGGCAAGGGCGGGTATATCATCGCCCCGCCGCCCGGGACGGCGCCGGACGGCGGCGGCGATGATGGACCGAACGAGGAGTAAGGCCCGGTGAACGCCGACGCCGAGGGGACCACGGACACCTACGAACGGGACCGGGAGCTGGCCCATCACAAGGATCCCAAGGTGCGCCGGGCGCTGGCCGAGCGCCAGGACGTGCGGCCCGAGATTCTCTATTTCCTGGCCGAAGACCCCTCATCCGAGGTCCGCCGGACCATCGCCGCCAACGAGGCGGCGCCCCGCCATGCCGACCTCCTGCTGGCCCGCGATAGCGACGAGGGCGTGCGCACCGACATCGCCCACAAGATCACCAAGCTGGCCCCCGGGCTGACCGACCAGGAGCAGGATCGGGTCCGCCGCATGATCGACGAGGCGCTGGAGATCCTGGCCCGCGACCAGATCACCCGGGTCCGCCAGATCCTGTCCGAGACCCTCAAGGACGTCGCCCACGCGCCGCCCGAGGTGATCAAGAGGCTGGCCCAGGACACCGAGATCGTGGTCGCCGGACCGATCCTCGAGTTCTCTCCGGTGCTCACCGACGAGGACCTGCTGGAGATCATCGACAGCGGCCCGGTTGCCGGCGGGCTGGGGGCCATCGCGCGGCGCTCCCAGGTCAACGAGGGGGTCGCCGACGCCATCGCCATCACCGACGACGTCGAGGCGATCGCCGACCTGCTGTCCAACTCCTCGGCCCAGATTCGCGAGGAAATGCTGGACCGCCTGATCGAGCGGGCGCCCAGCATCGAACTATGGCACGCCCCCCTGGTCGGGCGTCCCAAGCTGCCCTCGCACGCCGCCAGCCAGCTGGCGCGCTTCGTCGCCGACAACCTGTTCGAAACCCTGAAGACCCGCGTGGATCTGGATTCCGAGACCCTGGACGCGGTCAAATCGGTGGTCCGCCACCGCCTGGATGAGGACCGGGGCGGCGGCGAGGCCGATTCCGAGTCCTATCCGCTGGTCGATTTCCTGAACACGCCGCCGCCGATCGAGGTCGCCCGGCGGCTACGCGATGCCGGGCGGCTCGACTACAACATCATCTCCAAGGCCCTTCAAGCCAGCGACTACGCCTTCGTCCTCGCGGCGCTGGTGATCAACGCCGGGGTTTCATTGAAGGTGGGCCAAGAGATCTTCTCGGCGCGCAGCGCCAAGGGGGCGGTCTCCCTGACCTGGAAGGCGACCCTGCCGATGAAGCTGGCCTTCCTGATCCAGCAACGGATGGCGCGCATCCCGCCGGGCGAGGTGATCAGTCCCCGGGACGGCAAACACTATCCGCTCAGCGAAGACGAGATGAACTGGCAACTGGAGTACTTCTCCGACCTCTGCGCCAAGCGGGGCGGATAGGATCTGTCGAATCGAAGGGAGCGAGGCGGCGTGTTCAAGAATCTTTTCAAGGGCCTGTCCCGGGACAAATCCATGACCTACGATCAGGCCAAGGAGATGGCCCGCCACGAGGACACCGCGGTGCGCCGCCAACTGGCGGCGCGCGACGACGTCAAGCCGGAGATCCTGTACTTCCTGGCCGACGACCCGTCGCCCGAGGTGCGCCGGGAGATCGCCGGCAACGAGAGCGCGCCGAGCCAGGTCGACCTGCTGCTGGCCCACGACGCCGACGAGGGCGTGCGCACCGGCATCGCCCGCAAGATCGCCAAGCTGGCCCCCGGGCTGACCGAACAGGAGCAGGACCGGGTCCGCCACATGGCCAACGAGGCGCTGGAGATCCTGGCCCGCGACCAGGTGACCCGGGTCCGCCAGATCCTGTCCGAGACCCTCAAGGACGTCGCCCACGCGCCGCCCGAGGTGATCAAGAGGCTGGCCCGGGACGCCGAGCTGGTGGTCTCGGGGCCGGTGCTCGAGTTCTCCCCGGTGCTGACCGACGACGACATCCTGGAGATCATCGCCAGCGATCCGGTCCATGGCGCGCTCAGCGCCATCTCGCGGCGCGCCGAGGTCGGCGAGACGGTGTCCGACGCCATCTACGTCAGCAACGACACCGAGGCGGTCACCGAGCTGCTGGCCAACCCCAGCGCCCAGATCCGCGAGGAGACCCTGGACCGCATCATCGACCACGCCCCCGACGTCGAACCGTGGCACGCGCCACTGACCCGCCGCCCCAAGCTGCCGGCCACGGCGGCGGCGCGGCTGGCCCGCTTCGTCGCCTACAACCTGATCGAGAACATGACCGAGCGCCGGGACATCCCTCCCGAGGCCCTCGACGAGGTCAAGGCGGTGGTCCGCCGGCGCCTCGACGAGGGCGACTTCGAGGATGCCGGGGGCGCCGACGCGCCGCCCCCCGCCCCCAAGAAGGACCAAGCGAAGGCGTCGCCCGACGACCTGCTCATCCAGGCCAGGGAGATGCACCAGGCCGGCAAGCTGGACGAGGACACGATCGCCGCCTCGCTGAAGTCGGGCGATCGCGACTTCGTCGCCGCGGCGCTGGCGGTGCGCGCCGGATTGCCGCTGAGGATGATCGACAAGGTAATCTCGACGTGCAGCGTCAAGGGGCTGGTGGCGGTCACCTGGAAGGCCGGCCTGCCGATGATGCTGGCGGTGCAGCTGCAGCAGAAACTGGCCCGGATCACCCCCAAGGACGTGCTCTACGCCAAGAACGGCACCGACTACCCGCTCAACGAACAGGACATGACCTGGCAGCTCGACTTCCTCAAGGAATTGTAAGGCGGCACGGGGGACGGGCCCGGCGACCGCCTCGATCCCGGCCCGCATCCCGGTCTCGGCGGCCCCCGGCGGAGCGTTTAAAGGAAAAAAAACACCGCCGCCGTCACCCCGGCCCGTGGCCCGGGCGCGAGGGGAGCGGCGGCGGCGCGCAACGGGCTACTGGACGATCTTCCAGGTGCCGTCGTACTGCCGGCAGGCGCGGCCGTGGGCGACCTCCCGCTGGCCGTCGATGATCACCGAGGTCTCGTATTCGCGGCAGTTCTGGCCGTCATCGGACTGGTAGACGTTGACCGGGGTGAAGGTTCCCGAATGCCCGGAGTCCGGGTTGCTCCAGGACGAGGTCTGGCCGCTGGGGTTGCGTTCCAGCGAAGCCTGGGCGGTGCGTTCGGCCGCCGCGCGGTCGACCTGGTCCATCGACTTGCCGATCTCGCTGCCCAGCCAGGCGCCGCCCAGGGCGCCGATGGCGACCGCCGCCAGTTGTCCCTTGCCGCTGCCGATCTGCGAGCCGGCCAGCGCCCCGAGGCCGGCTCCCAGCAGGGTGCCGACGGACTGCTTGGGGTTGTCCTGCATGTTCTGGCAGGCGGCCAGCGAGAGAGCGAGAAGCGTCGCCGAGGCGATGCGGATCATGTTCATGTGTGAATACCTCCGTCGATTTCGAAAACCAACTCCAGGATACGCGAAACTCCTTTATTAATGGTAACACAGCGCGGCAACCGCCGCCAGCGGCGGCAAGGGGAGGAGGCGATGAAGAACCTGGTGATCGACGGCCGGCGGTTGTGGGACAGCCTGATGAAAATGGCCGAGATCGGCGCCACCGACAAGGGCGGCAACCGCCGGCTGGCGCTGAGCGATTTGGACGGCAAGGCCCGCGACCTGTTCGTCTCGTGGTGCGAGGACGCCGGGTGCGCCCTCACCGTCGATGCCATGGGCAACATTTTCGCCCGCCGTTCGGGGCGCGACGACACCTTGGCCCCGGTGGTGATGGGCAGCCACCTCGACACCCAGCCCACCGGCGGCCGCTTCGACGGCGTGTTCGGGGTGCTGGCCGGCCTCGAGGTGATCCGCTCGCTCAACGAGCTGGATTATGAGACCGCGGCCCCGGTCGAGGTCGCGGTGTGGACCAACGAGGAGGGCTCCCGCTTCGCCCCGGCGATGATCGGCTCGGGCGTCTTCGCCGGGGTCTTCGACCTCGACTACGGCCATTCGCGCACCGACGCCGAGGGCGCCGCCATCGGCGACGAACTGGCGCGCATCGGCTACGCCGGCTCCGCCCCCTGCGGCGGGCGCCGCTTCGCCGCCTTCTTCGAGGCCCACATCGAACAGGGGCCGATCCTCGAGGACGAGGGCAAGACCATCGGCGTGGTCACCGGCGTCCAGGGGATCAGCTGGTACGAGATCACGCTCACCGGCCAGGAATCCCACGCCGGCACCACGCCGTCTCCGCGCCGCAGGGACGCCCTGCTCGGGGCGGCGCGGATCGCCGAGGCCGTCGATGGCATCGCCGCCGGGCGCGGTCCCGAGGCCCGGGGCACGGTCGGCACCCTGACCATCGACAAGCCGTCGATCAACGTCGTCCCCGGTCACGTGTCGATGACCGTCGATCTGCGCCATCCCGAGCTGGATGTGCTCGAGGAGATGGACGGCGAGCTGCGCCGGGCGGCCGCGGGGATGGTCGCCGGGAGCGAGCTGGAGATGGACTTCCAGCGCATCTGGACTTCGCCGCCGGTGGACTTCGACGCCGGGTGCATCGACGCCGTGAGGCGGGCCGCCGAGGCCGGCGGCTTCGCCCACCGCGACATCGTCAGCGGCGCCGGCCACGACGCCGTCTACATCTCCCGGGTGGCGCCGACCGCGATGATCTTCGTGCCGTGCGAGGGCGGGATCAGCCACAACGAGATCGAGAACGCGACGCCGGAGGACCTCGCCGCCGGCTGCCAGGTGCTGCTCCGGGCGGCGGTCGAGAAGGCCAACGCCCCGGCCACGGAGGCGTGATACCAAAGGTCATTATCAATGACCTTTGGTATGACATGGTGAACCACCAAACGCGCAAGGTCGGGATCGACGATCTCAGGGAATGGGCGGCGGCCGGCCGCGGTTCCACCGCCCCACGGCGGCGCCGGCCAGCGCCAAGGCGGCCGAGATGGCGAGCAGCCAGGAGCCGACCTCGACCATCGAGCGGTCGATCCCCCTCACCCTGTCGATCACCTCGGCGTAGGAGATGGAGGTCTCGGGGACCAGGAAGTTGAGGTTGCTGTGCTCCTGGATCCGCCAGATCGTCGCCGCCCGGCCGCCGCCGATCTCGGCGCCGTCGACCCAGACCTCGATCGACCCGGCCGTGTAGTCGCGGACGATGGGGTACTGGGGATGGGTCGAGGGGTAGCGGAACTCGCCCTCCACCCCCTTTAGGGTGAAGTAGACGGAGGTCAGCCCCGGCATCATCGCCCCGGCCCTGGTCTTCGAGACGTCGTCCCTGACGATGACGGTGGCGATCTCGCCGCTGACCTTGACCAGCGCGCTCTCGGCGGGGTAGCCCCGCGGCCACCACACGGCGACCAACACCACCCCGGCCAGGGCGCCAAGCAGCGACAGGACGTAATAGGGCCACACCGGAAACCGGCCGAGACGCTTGCCCGGGAGTGTCGCATCGACCACTGAAAGACCTCCCCCAGAGGACCGTGGGCCGGGTCGCGGGCCAGCCGATCAGCCGCCGCGGATCGGCGGGAATACGCTCACCTGGTCGCCGTCCTCGAGGCGCAGCGTGCGCCGTTTGCTGGGCGGCACCGAATCGCCGTTGACGATGATCATGTAGGACTCGGGCTCGGCCAACCCCAGCTTGGACAGTACCACGTCCGGGCCCGCCCCGTCATCGACCTCGACCACCCCTTCGCCGCCCTCGAACCCGGTCCCCAGCCGCGGCGATTCGATGGCGATCAGCTTGACCTTGATTCTCATGACTTGTCCTACCTACAAATCCAGCCGGTGGAGGGTTTGGTTGGTCGGCACGCCTTGGGCGGTCCAGCCGCGCAGGCGGTAGTATTCGGGCAGCATCTTGTCCAACTCGGCGACCCGGCCCTTGGCCGAGCCGCTCTTGGCGGCGTCCTTGAGGATGCGCGCCGGCAGGGTGTCGTCGGCCGCCGTCATTCCGGCGTCCAGGTTGAAGCGCCGTTCCAGGTTCCAGATCCGCTCGCCGACCTCGCGCAGGCGCTCGACCGACCACACCCCGGCGCACGCGGCGTCGATCTGCATCGCATAGTCCTTCTCGCCCCAGGCGGTGCCGGGGAAGGAGCACAGGCCCGAGGAGTCGACCGCCGCCAGGTAGTCCTGGGAGTCCTTGACGATCGCCGCCTTGCCGTCGATGGGGCCGTCGGCGAAGTCGTCGCCGTAGGGGTCGGCCCGGGTGTGGCTGGCGCCGTGGTTGGATGTCGCGTAGGCCAGCGCCATCCCCTGCATCGCGCGGGCGTCGTAGCCGGGGAACTCCTGGCCCTTGACCACCATCGCCATCTCGGGGCGGCCGTACTTCTCGCACAGCCGCTTGGCGCCGAGCCCGATGATGCGCCCGAAGCCGTCCCCGGAGCCGGTCAAATCGGCCATCGCCACCAGCGCCTCGGCGGAGCCGAAGGTCAGCGCGATGCCCCCGGTGTCGGCGGCGGTGAGGACGCCCGCCTCGTAGAGTTCCATGGCGGCGGCCAGGGCGCCGCCGAAGGAGATCGGGTCCATCCCCTGCTCGTTGCACACGTAGCCGGCGTAGGTCGCGGCCTCGAAGTCGGTGACCCCGATCAACGGCGCCAGGGCGAAGGCGGATTCGTATTCCAGCCCGCCCTTGGCGCCCAGGTAGCGGTCCTTGCCTTTGACCGAGAAGTGGCCGGGGTCGATACTGGACACCCGGCCGCAGCCGATGGTGCAGCCGAAACAGGCCTTGTTGGTCTGCAGGTTGGTCTTGGCGTCGCTGGCCCGGGGGGTCCGCATCCACTTGGCGTTGACGGTGTCGATGCCCTCGAACTGGACGTCCTGGCTGTTGCGGGTCGGCAGGGCGCCGAAGTTGTGGGTGACGTCCATCATCGGGATGGTGCCGTTGCGGGCCAGCCGGGCGCGCCCCGGGCTGGCGTCGAGCAGGGCCCGCGCCCTGGCGGTGGCGTCGGCGAACCCGGCCGGGTCGTGGACCCGGACGCCGTTGGTGCCGCGCACGGCGAACGCCTTGAGGTTCTTCGAGCCCATCACCGTGCCGACGCCGGAACGCCCGGCGGCCCGGTCGAGGTCGTTCATGATGCAGGCGTAGCGGACCCCGCTCTCGCCGGCGCGGCCGATCGAGGCGATCTTGATCTCCGGCTCCATGTGGCGGGCCCGGATCTCGGGCTCCAGCTCCCACACCGAGGTCCCCCACAGCTCGCCGGCCGGCAGCAGCCGGGCCTGGTCGTTCTGCAGCAGCAGGTACACCGGCTCGGCGGCCCGGCCCTTGAAGATCACCAGGTCCCAGCCGGCGAACTTGAGCTCGGCGCCGAAGTAGCCGCCCGAGTTGGAGCACGCCACGGCGTCGGTCAGCGCCCCCTTGGTGATCACCGAATAACGGCCGCCGGTGGAAGCCGCGGTTCCGGTCAGCGGGCCGGTGGCGAAGATCAGTAGGTTGCCCGGCGACAGGGGGTCGGCGCGGGGGTCCATGCCCTCGGCCAGGTATTTGGTGCCCAGCCCGCGCTGGCCCAGATACTTGTCCGCCCAGTCCATGTTCAGGGGCTCGCCCTGGCAGGTCCCGGCGCTCAGATCGACCCGCAGAACCTTGCCCTGCCAAGCCATCGCGTCCCCTCCGGCCGTTAACCGTGAATCCCGTCTGAAACTTAGTGATTCGAGCGCCGCGAACAAGGGCGTTTAACCGGCGGGATTAATCCCGCCGCCAGACCACGACGCGGATCGGGGTCGGGTTGTAGTCGTTGGCCGGGTTGTGCATCTGGGGGCAGTTCGACAGCGCCGCCAGGACGTCCATTCCGGCCAGCAGGTCGACGAAGTCGCCGGGTTTGGACAGGCCGTCGACGATCGCCATCCTGCCGTCGGCCGCGACCGGCACGTACATGAAGAAGTTGATGTTGGCGACGATGTCCTTGCGGCCCAGGCCGTGGGGCTCCAGGGCGGCGAGGAAGTTGTCGCGGCAGTTGGCCTCGCCGGCGGCGCCGTAGCGCACCCGGTTGCTGTCGTCGGAACAACAGCCGCCGATGGTGTCGTGGAAGCCGCAGGTGTCCTCGATGATGGTGAACAACACGTTGCCGAGGCCCGAATAGAGCTTGCTCCCCTTGCCCAGGTAGATCGAGCCGGGGATCTTCATGGTGTCGGCGGCGTTGTAGCGTTCCGCCGGGTCGGCGGCGTTGTAGCACAGGAAATCGACCGCCTGGCGGCCCTCGAGATCGACGATCCGCAGCACCTCGCCCTGTTCGATGACCCGCGACCAGGGCCGACCGGGAGGGATGGTCTGGTGGTGGACGACGGTGCCGGGAATGGGGGGGCGGGTGTCGGACATGGCGACAGACTAGCATCTCCCGGGATGTTTCGGCGATGCGGATTGTGCTAAGCTGTCCCCTCGCCGGCCCCGTCACGGGAGAGGAGGCCCGGGAACCATGCGCCCTGTCGTCATCATGGTCGCCTGCCTTGCCGTCGCCCTGCCGGCGGCGGCGGAGCAGGGCTATTCGACCTGGAGCAGCCCCGATGCGCCGTCGTCCCGGCAGGCGGACCGGGTCCAGGATTTTGTCGATCGCCTCAACGCGCTGATCGACAAGGCCGAGAAGGCGCGCGCCGCCGACCCGGTGTTCCTCAGGGACCTGCGGGCCCTGACCCGGGGCCTCCACCGGCCGTGGCGGACCCGGCTGCTGTTCGACGACTTCGGCGACGGCGACTTCACCGCCAACCCCACCTGGACGCCGAGGGCCGGGCGCTTCTGGGTCGAGAAGGGGTGGGGCCTGAGAAGCAACGTCGAGCCCTCCCAACCCCAGGCCTCCGGCGACGCCCAGCAGGAAAAACCCAGCAACCGGGACGCCGCCTTCGCCATCCTCGGCCAGATTCTCGGCCAGGCCACCGGCCAGAAGTCGTCGAGCCAGGGCGCCGGCGCCTCCACCGCGCCCGCCGCCAGCACCATCGACACCGCGCTGACGATCACCAACGCCTTCTCCGTCGAGCTGGAGCTGAGCTCCTGGCAGGGTCACGGACGGCTCGAGATGGGTCTCTACCAGGGCGCCGCCCGGGACGCCGGCTACCGGCTGGCCTACACCCCGGGAGGGGCGCTGGAATTGTTCCGGGTGTCGAGCCGGGGGGTCAGCATCATCGACAGCTCCACCGCCCCGCTGAGCCTCGAGGACCAGAAGACCCACCACATCGAGTGGACGCGCCATGCGGACGGCGCGATGAAGGTCTCGGTGGACGGCCAGGAATACTTGAACACCACCGACCGCGGGTTCAGGGACCCCTTCGACGGCTTCACGATCTCCAACCTTGGCGGCGACTACATCGTCCGCCAGATCACGATTTCAGGGACGCCGTAGAGGATCAGGGCCTTTCGCCGTCCGAGGTGGCCAGTTCCCGGAACGACAGCTTGTCGCAGTCCAATTCGAACATGATCTTGACCCTCTTGCGGAGCAGATCGTCGTCCATGGCGATCAGTTCCATGCTCCACTTGCCGAGGCAGTTGTCGTTCAGCCAGTCTTCCAAGGCGGTAATGGAATCCGACGTAGTGTAAATGATTCCGTGGGTCAAGCCGCGCGTGTCGCCGATCTGACGCTTGCTTTTGCGTTTTTCCGGTTGAGCGGGTTCCCGGTCGGGGACGTCCGAATCTCCGGTCAGCGACCATTCGGCGACGGCCGCGGGCGACGGCTCGCCACCCACCTCGCCGGAGGAGGTGTCCTTCCCCGACGGCACGGCGCTGGGTACGAACTTTCCCGGCACATCCTTGTCGTTGCCCGGCATCTCGTTTAATCCGAATGCTCACGGTCGTATGGGAATCCTAACACATTTTTTTCAATTCGAACTCGACAATTCCCTGGGCTCCGCTGGTCTTCAGCCTGGGCAGCAGGTCGCGGACCTGCCGGCGGTCGACCACCGACTCGACGGCCAGCCACTCCTTGTCGGCCAGTTGGTTGACGGTCGGCGCGTGGAGGCTGGGCAACAGGCTCACCACCTCGTCCAGGGCCGCGGCCGGGACGTTCATCTTCAACATCACCTTGTGGCGCGCGGCGAGGGCGCTGGTCAGCAACAGGGCGATCTGTTCGATCTTGGTCTTCTTCCACGAATCCGCAAGGGCCTGTTTGTTGGCGACCAGCACGGTGTGGGTGTGCAACAGGTCGCAGACGATGCGCAGGCCGTGGGCCTTGATGGTGCTGCCGGTTTCGGTGATCTCGACCGCGGCGTCGGCCATCCCCTCGACCACCTTGGCCTCGGTGGCGCCCCACGAGAACTCGACCTCGGCCTCGATGCCGCGTTCGGCGAGGTAGCGCCGGGTGTAGCCGACCAGCTCGGTGGCGATCTTCTTGCCGTGCAGGTCCTCCAGGGTGCGGATCGGCGAATCGCGATCGACCACCACCACCCACCGGCTGGCCCGGTCGGAGGCCTTGGAATAGACCAGGTCGCACACCGTCTCGACGTCGGCCTCGGTCTCGAGGATCCAATCGATGCCGCACAACCCGGCGTCCAGGGTGCCGCCGGCGACGTAGGGCCCCATCTCCTGGGAGCGGACCAGGGCGCACGACAGCTCCTCGTCGTCGATCGACGGGAAGTAGTTGCGCGAGCGCGAGAGGATGCTCCAGCCGGCCTGGGCGAACAGATCGACGGTGGCCTCCTCGAGGCTGCCCTTGGGAATTCCCAGTTTGAGCTTGCCCATGGTCATCACCCTTCAACCAAACGAGGCCCGTCCAATAGCAAAGCCGACGATGGCAAGGCAAGCTCCGTATCGCCCAAGGGCGCATTTATATCAAGGTTCCTATGTATTATTCGTCGGGCCAGGTGTGGACGACGCGCCATGCCCCGTCGCGCCGCGCCACCAGGTGCGAGGCGCCGGGGGCCAGCGGGACCCCGAAGACGGCACGCGCGCCGTCGTCCGGGCGGCGGACCCAGACGTGGCTCGGCGACAGGGCGTCGAGGCGGGCGCGGATCCATGGCGCGTCCCGGTCCCTGGACTCGGGGCCGATGCTCCCCGGGAAGAACAGCTCGCGGCCGGCCCCGGGGCCGCTGGTCAGCTCGTAGCGGACGATGGTCGCCGCCAGCCCGTTGCCGTGGGGATCGTAGACCGTCAGCCGGGCGCCCTGGGGAAGCATCCCGGCCATTTCCTGGCCGGCCAGGCGGATGTGAGTCTTGTCGGGCCTGACGTCGAAGCGCAGTTTTTCCGAGAACGCCGCGGGCAGGACCAGGACCGCCAGGACCCCCAGCGCCCCCAGCAGCCGGACCACCGCCGGCGGCGCGGCGAGGTGGCGCTTCCACAGCTTGGCCAGCCCATAGGCCGCGCAGGTGCAGCCCAGGATGCCGAGCTGGGTGTTGAAGCGCCAGTAGGAGACCGCCGCGAGGCCGCCGTCGTCGGCCAGCGCCGTGGCGTAGATGCCCCACAGGAAGGCGTTGTAGCCGACGAAGGTGACCGCCACCGGGATCGCCAGGCGGTGGAACGAGCCCCGGAACCGCCACAGACCGCGCCCCGCGTAGGCGACGATGACGGCCATCATCAGGAAGTAGGGCGCCTTCTTGGCGGCGATTATCGACATCCTGACGAGGATGGTGAAGGCCTGGTCCACGGCCCAGGTTTCGGGGCCTCCCAGCACCGGCTCGCCGCCCGGGATGTGGACCGAGACGTGGAAGCGCCAGGCCAGCCAGGTCAGCGCCCCGGGCACCAGCAGGGCCGGCAGATGGCGGGCGAAGCGGCCGAGGCCGAGCCTGGGATCGCGCGCCGCGGCGACGCAGAACCCTGCCACCAGCAACCCCGCCAGGACGATGTTGGCCTGTTTGAGGCTGACCAGGACGACCAGGCACAGGCCCCCCTGCCAGGCCAGCGCCCGGGCCCGGGCGCGCTGCCGGTCGTCCGCCTCGAGGAGCCGCCACATCGCCACGGCGGCGGCCGCCAGCACCACCGCCGTCGCGGTCTCGCCGTAGCCCGTCAGCACCACTTTCTGGACGAACGTGGTGCTGAACACGGTGACGCCCAGGAACCCCAGCGCCGCCGCCCCCCAGGTCCGCCGCCAGTCCGCCGCCGCCCCCAGCCCCCGGCCGACGACGCCAAGGAACGTCGGCACGTAGAGGACCAGCAACAGGACGTTGAAGACGGCCCCGGCGTTCTCGACGAACAAGCCCGCCAGCCGGGAGGCGAGGTAGGTCACGATGGGCAGGGCATAGGGATAGGCCGGCCAGGCCGAGGGGTTGGCCGGCAGGCCCGTCCTGGGAAAGGAATCGTGGCGCACGATGTATTGGCCGTTGGGCAGCCAGTGGGCGAATTCGTCCCACTGCGAGGCCGCCATGGCGGTGACCAGCAACAACAGCGGCAGGGCCAGCAGCAACGGCCGCCACAGGGTCTTAAACCCGGCCGGGTCGCGATTGGCACGCCATCGGGCGGCGGCAAAGCCGACCGCCCCGGCGAGGACGGCGTAGGTCAGCCAGGTGAACGGCAGGCCGCCGGGTCCGCCGGCGACGACGAACAGGGCGCTGACCACCCCCCAGCCGGCGAAGACGTCGAACTCCGGAGCCCGCCGGGAGCCGCCGGCCAAGCCGCCGATGGCGGCCAGGATAGCGGCCACGGCGAGGACCGCCAGCAACCCCCCCAAGCGGTCCGCCGACGGCAGGAGGAGGCTGATCCACTCCATGGGCCGGGTCAGTCCGCGATGTCTTCGGCGATGTGGCAGGAGACCACGCGGCCCTCGAGGGGGCGCGGTTGGGGCCGCTCGACGGCGCAGCGCTCGATGGCGAAGGGGCAGCGCTTGTGGAAGGCGCACCCTGGCGGCGGGTCCAGCGGCGAGGGAAGCTCGCCGCTGAGCACCACGCGTTCGGTGCGCGAGGCGGGATCGACGTGGGGCGTCGAGCCCAGCAGGGCCCGGGTGTAGGGGTGCAGGGGGCGCTCGAAGACGCGCTCCTTGGGTCCCTGCTCGACGGGCCGGCCGAGGTACATGACCATGACCTCGTCGGCGATGTGGCGGACCACGCTGAGGTCGTGGGAGATGAACAGGTAGGCCAGCTCGAACTCCTCCTGGAGGTCCATCATCAGGTTCAGCACCTGGGCCTGGATCGAGACGTCGAGCGCCGACACCGGCTCGTCGGCGATCACCACCTTGGGCCTCAGCGCCAGGGCGCGGGCGATGGCGATGCGCTGGCGCTGGCCGCCCGAGAACATGTGCGGGTAGCGGTCGTAGTGTTCGGGGCGCAGCCCCACCTTGTCCATCACCGCGCGGGTCGCCTGTTCCCGGGTCCGGCGGTCCATGGCGGTGTTGATGACCAGCGGCTCGGCGATGATCGCGCCCACCTTCTTGCGCGGATTGAGCGAGCCGTAGGGGTCCTGGAACACCATCTGGACGTTCTGGCGCAGCCGCTTGAGGTCGTCCTTGCCGGCCTTTGCGGCGTCGGTCCCGGCGACCACCAGGTGGCCCGAGGTCGGCGGCTCGATGAAGGTCAGCAGGCGGGCCAGGGTGGTCTTGCCGCACCCCGATTCGCCGACCACCGCCAGCGTCTTGCCGGCGGCCAGGGTGAACGACACCCCGTCCAGCGCCTTCAACGTCGCCGCCTTGACGAACGGGCCGCGGCCGACCCGGTAGTGGCGGGACAGGTCGCGGGCCTCCAGCACCTGGGCGACGGTCATGGCTGGCCTCCGCCGGACAGCGGATGGTAGCAGCGCACCATACCCCCGTCGTCGGCCTCGAGTTCCGGTTCCTCGGCCCGGCAGCGCTCATCGGCGTAGGCGCAGCGGGGGTTGAACAGGCAGCCCCGGGGGCGGTCGAACTGGCCCGGCACGACGCCGGCGATGGTCGGCAGGCGGCGGCGACCGATCCCCCGCTCGGGCAGGGCGTCGAGCAGGGCCGTGGTGTAGGGATGGCGCGGGGCGGCGAACAGGGCGTCGGCGGGGCGCTGCTCGACCACCTGGCCGGCGTACATGACGACGACCCGCTGGGCGGTCTCGGCGACCACCGCCATGTCGTGGGTGATCAGCACCAGGGCCATGCCGCGCTGGCGCTGGAGGCCGACCAGCAGGTCCAGGATCTGGGCCTGGATGGTGACGTCGAGCGCCGTCGTCGGTTCGTCGGCGATCAACAGGCGCGGGTTGCAGGCGATCGCCATGGCGATCATGACCCGCTGGTTCATGCCCCCCGAAAGCTGGTGGGGGAACGAGTCGATGCGGCTCTCGGCGGCCTGGATGCCGACCTGGCGCAGCAGGTCGACGGCCCGTTCGCGGCGCTCGGCGCGGCTGCCGCCCTGGTGGACCTCGAGCGTCTCCATGATCTGGAAGCCGGCGGTGAAGCAGGGGTTGAGGCTGGTCATCGGCTCCTGGAAGATCATCGCCACGTCCTTGCCGGTGATCTCGCGGCGCCGCGCCGGGGACAGGGTCATCAGGTCGGTGCCGTCGAACTCCAGGCGCTCGGCGGTGACCACCCCGGGGTAGCCGATCAGCCCCATCAGGGCCAGCATGGTGACGCTCTTGCCCGAGCCGGATTCGCCGACCACGCCGACCACCTCGCCCTCGTCGATCTTCAGGGCGACGCCGTCGACGGCCCGGAAGGCGGTGCCGGCGGTGCCGAATTCGACGGTCAGGTTTTCGATCTCGAGCAGGCTCATCCGCGTTTCAACTTCGGGTCCAGGGCGTCGCGCAGGCCGTCGCCCATCAGGTTGAAGGCCAGCACCGTGATCAGGATGGCGAGGCCCGGGAACGTCACCACCCACCACGCGCGCTGGATGAACTGCAGGGCGTTGGCCAGCATGGTCCCCCATTCCGGGGTCGGCGGCTGGGCGCCCAGGCCGAGGAAGCCGAGCGCCGCCAGGTCGAGCACCGCCGTCGAGAAGCCCAGCGTCGCCTGGACGATCAAGGGCGCCATGCAGTTGGGCAGCACGGTGACCAGCATCAGGCGGAACATCCCGGCGCCGCTGACCCGGCTGGCGGTGACGTAGTCCTTGGGGCGCTCGGCGATCACCGAGGCCCGGGTCAGGCGCACGTAGTGGGGCAACTGGACGATCACCACCGCCATCGCCGCATTGAGCAGGCTCGGTCCCAGCACGGCGACAATGACGATCGCCATCAGCAGGCTGGGCAAGGCCAGCATGACGTCCATGGCCCGCATGATGGCGATCTCGACCACCCCGCGCAGGAAACCGGCGATCAGGCCCAGCGCGATCCCCGCGGTCAGCGAAAGGGTGACGACGAGGGCGCCGATCGACATCGACACCTGGGCCCCGTGGATGATCCTCGACAGGATGTCGCGGCCCAGGTCGTCGGTACCCAGGATGAAGCGCATCGAACCGCCCTCGGCCCACGCCGGGGGGGCCAGGAAGGCGTCGCGGTACTGTTCGATGGGCGGGTAGGGAGCGAAGACGTCGGCGCCGATGGCGACGATCGCGATGAAGCAGATTACAACCAGCCCCATCAGCGATCCCCGGTTGGCCTTGAAATAGTTCCAGAACTCGACCAGCGGGTGGGGCGGGGCCTCGGGGCCGTCGTTTTCCAGGACCGTCGCCATGGTCACCGCCGGTGCCGGATGCGCGGATTGATCAGGCCGTACAGCAAATCGACGATCAGGTTGATCGTCATCACCACGGTGGCGACCAGCAGCACCCCGCCCTGGAGCACCGGGTAGTCGCGCCGGCGCACCGATTCGACCAGCCACTTGCCGACCCCGGGCCAGGCGAAGATGGTCTCGGTCAGGATGGCGCCGGCGAACAGCACCCCGACCGCCAGGCCGATCACCGTGATCACCGGGATCAGGGCGTTGCGCAACGCATGCAGGGCGATGATGCGGAACGGCGACAGGCCCTTGGCCCGGGCGGTGCGGATGTAGTCCTCGTTGAGCACCTCGAGCATCGAGGATCGCGTCATCCGGGCGATCACCGCCAGCGGGATGGTGCCCAGCGCGATCGACGGCAGGATCAGGTGGCGCAGGGCCGAGATGAAGGCCCCCTCCTCGTCCGACATCAGGCTGTCGATGAGCATGAACCCGGTCACCGGCTCGACCCAGAACAACGCCGACAGGCGGCCCGACACCGGGGTCCAGCCGAGGTTGACCGAGAACATCAGGATCAACAGCAGCGCCCACCAGAAGATGGGCATCGAATAGCCGGTCAGCGACACCGCCATGGCCGTGTAGTCGAACACCGAGCCCCGGCGCACGGCGGCCAGCACCCCCAACGGCAAGCCCAGCCCGACGGCGAGGATCATGGCGCACACCGACAGCTCGATGGTCGCCGGGAACAGGGTCAGGAACTCGTCGAGCACCGGGGTCTTGGTGACCACGGACTCGCCCAGGTCCCCCCTGACGACGTTGGAGATGTACAGCCCGTACTGGACCAGCAGCGGCTTGTCGAGCCCCAGCCGGGCGCGCATCTCGGCGTGTCGCGCCGGGTCCAGCCCGCGCTCGCCGACCATCACCTCGATGGGATCGCCCGGGACCAGCCGGATCAGGGTGAAGGTCAGCAGCGTCACCCCGATGAAGGTGGGGATGACCAGCAACACCCGCTTGAGGAAGAAACCCAGCATCTCAGGTTGGTTCGGTCCGGCTAGAACGACGGGCGGGAAGGTTGTCGCCCTTCCCGCCCGCGGCGTTTGCGGTGTTTCGGCTCCTGGCTACATCAGCTCGCCGGTTCGGAAGCGAGAAGATTTACGCCATAGAAGATGTGGCCGCCGAAGGGGTCGATCTTGTAGCCGACGACTTCATTGTGGATCGGCATGAAGACCACCGAATGGGCGATGGTGAACCACGGCGCCTCTTCCTTGAAGACCACCTGGGCCTCCTCGTAGAGCTTTGTGCGCTTGGCGAAGTCAGTGGTCCGCTTAGCCTGTATCAGCAGGTCGTCGAACGGTTTGTAGCACCACCGGGCGCGGTTGGCACCCTTGGCCGCGGCGCATCCCAGCAGCACGTATAGGAAGTTGTCCGGGTCGCCGTTGTCGCCGGTCCACCCCAGGAGGATGGTCTGGTGCTCGCCGTTCTTGGAGCGCTTCAGGTACTCGCCCCATTCGTAGGTGACGATCTTGGCCTTGACCCCGACCTTGGCGAAGTCGGCCTGCATCATCTCGGCCATCCGCCGGGCGTTGGGGTTGTAGGGCCGCTGCACCGGCATCGCCCAGATGTCGGTCTCGAAGCCGTTGGGATAGCCGGCCTCGGCCAGCAGCGCCTTGGCCTTGGCGGGATCGTAGGGATAGTCCACGATGGCGTCGTTGTAGGACCAGATGGTCGGCGGGATCGGGTTCTTGGCCGCCTTGCCGGCGCCCATGAACACCGCCTCGATGATGGCCGCCTTGTTGATCGCCATGTTGAGGGCCTGGCGGACCCGCTTGTCGGTGAACGGCTTCTTCTCGGTGTTGAAGGCCAGATAGCCGACGTTGAGTCCTTCCTGCTCCATCATGTTGATGTCGGGGTCGGCCTTCATGGCCTTGATGTCGGCCGGGTTGGGATAAGGCATGATGTGGCATTCGCCGGCCTTCAGCTTGGCGTAGCGGACCGCCGGGTCCTGGGTGATGGAGAAGATCAGGTTGTCGATCGCGGCCTTGCCGGCCCAGTAGTCGGGGTGGGCCTTGTAACGGATGGTGGCGTCCTTCTGGTAGCTGACCAGCTGGAAGGGTCCGGTGCCGACCGGATCGAGGTCGATCTTCTCGGGGGTCCCGGCGGCGCGCATCTTGACGGCGTACTCGGCCGACATGATCGAGGCGAAGTCCATCCCCATGTTGGCGATGAACGGGGCCTCGGGCGCGTTGAGGACGAAGCGCACGGTAAGGTCGTCGACCTTCTCCACCGCCTTCAGCAGGTTGGGCATGTCCATGCCGTTGAAGTACTCATACGATCCGCCCGACAGCTTGTGGTCGGGGTGGTTCTTGTCGAACTGGCGGTTGAAGCTGTAGAGCACGTCGTCGGCGTTCATGTCGCGGCTCGGCGTGAAGTTCTTGGTGGTGTGGAACTTGACCCCCTTGCGCAGGCGGAAGGTGTAAGACAGGCCGTCATCCGAGACGGTCCACGAACGGGCCAAAGCCGGCACGATATTGGTCGAGCCGCGCTCGAACTCCACCAGCCGGTTGAACAGGGCGCGCGACGAAGCGTCGAACGTGGTGCCTGAGGTATAAAGCGACGGATTGAAGCCTTCCGGGCTGCCCTCGGAGCAATAGACGAGGGTCTTGCCCTTGGGGACTTCTTTTTCCGCCTTTTGCAAATCCTCTATTTGTCTGTTTGCCGTACTCAGTTTCTGGTTCTGATAAAATGCCACAAAGCCAACGATGACAATTATGGCGATCAGCACAATAGTTAGTGGCTTGCTCTGCATCGGAACCTCCCTTCAGAAGACATCAGGTTCGACAGATAAAGCGTCAATGTTTTTGGGTTGAGATTCACGAGTTGGCCTAACTCTAGGGACTGCGCCGTTCGGTTGTCAATGGACGCTGTTGATATATGAATATCACCTATTCCCGGGCCGCCTGGAGGCGGTCGAGGCGCAGGCGGTGACGGTGGTCGGTGAGGCGGCCGACGGCGGCGAAGACGGCGACGATAACGCCGATGCCGTTGGCCCCGGCGATCAGGAACATGATCAGGATCTGGTACTTGACCGCCTCCATGGGCTCGGCCCCGGCCAGGATCTGTCCGGTCATCATCCCGGGCAGGAAGATGATCCCCATCGCCGACATGGCGTTGACGACCTGCATCATGCCGCTCCGGCAGGCATCCCGGACCAGCGAGTGGAAGGCCTCGCCGCGGGGGTGGCCGAGGGCGAGGCGGGCCTCGATGGCCGCCTTCTCGCGGCCCACCGAGGTCAACAGCCGGTCGAGGCCGAGGCTGACCCCGTTCAGGGTGTTGCCCAGCATCATGCCGAAGATCGGCAGTGCGTAGCGGGGATCGAACCACGGCTCGGGACGGATCTGGGTGGTCAGCGCCAGCACGGTGACCGTGGTCCCGGCCACCATCACGCTGAGGGTGCCGATGCCGTAGGTCCAGTAGCCGGTCAGGCCGCGGGTCTGGCGGGCCGCCACCTCGCGCCCGGCGAGCAGCAGCATCAGCAACGCCACCGCGCCGGTCAGCCACGGCGAGACCAGGGCGAACAGGTACTTGAGGACCAGCCCGACGAGGCTCAACTGGACCAGCATCCTGAGGGCGGCGACGGCGAGCCGCTTCTCCAGCCCCAGGCGCAGGCGGACCGACAGCACCCCGCTGACCAGCAGCAGCAGCGAGGCCAGGGCCAGGTCCCCATAGTCGAGCGAGATGTAGTTCACGGCCTAATACCAAGGAGCAGTGATAATGACCCGTAGAGATCGCCTCGGCGTCCCGCCGGGTAGGAGAAACGCCGCCGGCGATGCGGCGACATCGTCAAGGCTTTTCGACGCCCTCCGGCGGCACGCCGAGGCGACCGGAACGGCGGCTTCCCAAGGCTTTCGGACAGCGTCACGCACGCCTTGCGATGCGCCGGCATCGCTACGCCGCGCGCTCCTTGCCGAAAGCCTTGGGAAGCCGTCTCTATGGGTCATTATCACTGTTCCTTGGTATAACCTCGCGCAACCTGCCGCCGTCCATGTGGAGGCGGCGCGCCGACAGGCGTTCGATCTGTTCGGTGTCATGGCTGACGATCAGCGCCGCCGCGCCGTCGGCGCAGCGCCCGGCGATCACGGCTTCCACCGCCTCGGTGTTGTCGGCGTCGAGCCCCGAGGTCGGCTCGTCGAGCAGCAGCACGCGCGGCGATTGGACCACCAGCCGGGCCAGGGCCAGGCGCTGGCGCTCGCCGGTGGACAGATGGTCGATCCTCCAGCTCAGGGCCCGGGGCTCCAGTCCCAGCGCTACCAGCAGCTCCCGGGCGGCGTCGGGGTCGGCGAAATGGGGGGCCACCGTGTCCTCCCACCACCCCGACTCGGTGGCCAGGTAGGACACCCGGCGCCGCCACTCCGGGGCCGGGATGGATTCGCGGGGCTCATCATCCAGCATGACCTGGCCGTGGCTGGGGTCGAGGTCGGCGATGGCCCTCAGCAGCAGGGTCTTGCCGGCCCCCGACGGCCCGCCCAGGACGACGCACTCGCCCCGCGCCAGGTCGAGATCGATCGGGCCCAGGCCATCGTGCATCAGGCCGCGGACTTTCAACATGGCCACCACCCTTATCACCCCCGGCAAATCGGGGGAAGAGGTGTCGCCCCCCGGCGGTGGGGCAACTATACTCCGGCCATGACCGTGCCCGAGGTTCCCGCCCTGGTCGCCGGCGTCCGCGGCGCCGTCCTGCTGAGCCCCGACGGCGAGGTGGAGTTCCTGTCGCCGTTCGAGGCCGCCGCCCGGGCGGTCCGGGAGACGCCGCTGGTGTGCCATGGCGTGGCCACCGCCCGACGGCTGGGGACGGCGCCCTTCGCCGCCTACGACCTGTTGGAGCTGTTCGCCTTCGCGCGTCCGGCCCGGTTCTGCCTGCCGACCCCGCGCGGCGTCGCCGAGGCCCTGGGGCTGCCCCTGCCGGGGACCCTCGAGAGGGAGGCCGAATCCCTGTTCGCCGCCGCCCGTGTCCTGCTCGACGAGCTGGCCGAGGCCGACAAGCCGGCCCGCGGGGTGGCCCAGGCGATGGCCGCCGGCGGCTGGTCCTGGGGGCCGGCGGTGATCGAGGCGCTGGGGGTCGGGAAGGGGACGCGCCGGGGCCACCCGGGCGACGGCCTCAGGGTTTGGAGCCGGATCGGGGAATGGCAGGAGCGGGCCCCCGAGCCGCCGCCCGACAACCGGCCGGTGGCCCCCGCCGAGGCCCG
>CAZWEZ010000021.1:0-44211 GCA_964632795.1 uncultured Thalassospiraceae bacterium
GAAAGCCTTGGAAAGCCGTCTCTATGGGTCATTATCAGTGCTCCTTGGTATTAGGAGGGGACATCCATGCTCAATACGCCCAAGGCGATCCGCGGCGCCGTCACCGCGCCCCACCACCTGGCCGCCACCTCGGGGCTGGCGGTGCTGCGCGAGGGCGGCAACGCCATCGAGGCGGCCCTCGCCGCGGCGGCCACCATCGCCGTCGTCTATCCCCACATGACCGGTCTCGGCGGCGACGCCTTCTGGCTGATCGCCCACCCCCGGGGCGAGGGCTACGACATCGAGGCCATCGACGCCTGCGGCGCCGCCGGGGCCGGGGTCGATCCCGAACCGCTCCGTACGCGGGGTATGGACATGGTCCCGGGGCGCGGTCCGTTGTCCGCCTGCACGGTCGCCGGCACGGTGTCGGGGTGGCGGGCGGCGCTCGACACCTCGGCCGGCTGGGGGGGGCGGATGGGGCTGGGACGGCTGTTCGAGGACGCCGTCCATTACGCCCGCGAGGGGGTTCCCGTGGCCTCGTCCCTGCACCGGGCGTCGGTGCTCCATGCCGAGGAGCTCTCGGGGTTCGCCGACTTCGTCGAGATGTTCTTCGAGGACGGGGCGCCGCCGGCCGAGGGGGCGGTGCTCAAGCAGCCGGCGCTGGCGAGGACCCTGGAGCGGCTGATCGAGGCCGGCCTGGAGGACTTCTACTCGGGCGCCCTGGCCCGCGACATCGCCGGCGAGCTGGAACGGGCCGGCGTCGCGCTGTCGGGCCATGACCTGGAACGCCATTCGGCGACGCGGCCCGAGCCGCTGACCCTGAGGCTGGGGTGCGGCACCGTCTACAACCTGCCGCCGCCGACCCAGGGCCTGGTGTCGTTGATGATCCTGGGCCTGTTCGAGCGTCTGGGGGTGCGCGAGGGCGAGAGCTTCGCCCACATCCACGGCCTGGTCGAGGCGGCCAAGCTGGCGTTCAGGGTCGGGGGCGCCCACCTCGCCGATCCGGCGGTGATGAAGGTCGATGCGGCATCCCTGCTCGAGGACGCGAAGCTGGACCGGATGGCGGCCGGCATCGAGATGCGCCGCGCCCTGCACTGGCCCGATGCGACCGAGGATGGCGACACCATCTGGCTGGGGGTGGTCGACGGCGAGGGCCGCGCGGTCAGCTTCATCCAGAGCCTGTACCAGGCCTTCGGCTCCGGCATCGCGTTGCCCGAAAGCGGGCTGTTGTGGCAGTGCCGGGGGGCCAGCTTCGCGCTCGGCGGCGACTCCCCCAACCAGCTGGCGCCCGGGCGCAAGCCCTTCCACACCCTGAACCCGGCGATGGCGATGCTGGACGACGGCCGGCTGGTGGTCTACGGGACCATGGGCGCCTACGGCCAGGCCCAGACCCAGTCGGCGATCTTCAGCCGCCACGTGATGTTCGCCCGCCCCCTCCAGGAATCCCTGACCGCGCCCCGCTGGTACCTGGAGGGGTCGCGCGAAGCCTCCGAGGGCTGCCGACTGCTACTGGAGAGCCGCTTCGACGGCGCCCTGGTCGATGACCTGCGTAAGGCCGGCCACGCGGTCCGGGTGATGGGGCCCTTCGAGTCCCAGATGGGGCACGCGGGGGCCCTGGTCCGCCATCGAGGCGGCGTCATCGAGGCCGCCGCCGACCCCCGTGGCGACGGCGCCGTGGCGGCGTACTGAAATCGGCATCGAAGACGGCGAACCGCCGCCTTCAGTCCAGTTCCTCGTACCCCTTGTAGCCCCGCTTCTTGATGTTCTTCAACTCCTCCATGGCTTCGCCCAGCTTGTCCATGAAGGTGGCGTACTTCTCCGACTCCCGGTCGAGGGACTGGCGCAGTTTCTGGAGGCGGATTTCCAGCTCGTTGACCCTGGAAAAGATGATCGTGATGTCCAAACGCCTGGTGTCCTCGTCGAACTTGTCGACGTCCGAGACGAGCTCGCGGACCGCGCGTTCGGTATCGCGTTCGTGGGCCTTGGCGAGGATCTGCTCGAGTTCGGTTTTCTCGGCCGAGCTCAGGGTGCGGATTCGGCGGTGGACTTCGCCGGCGAGGAAAGAAATCAGCCTGATTTCGTCATGGGTCAGCCGCCGGCCCTTCTTTTCGGCGTCCCGGAAGACGGCCGCCTCGCGCTCGATGGCGGCCAGCAGGCCGGCGTCGGTGGCGATTTCGTCAATATCGAGCCCCGCCGGAGGGGGAAGGATGTCCGTAGAGATGGCCATCGATGAAACCCGTCTTCCAGACCAAACGATCGGGCCTTGTAGGTTTTCTGGTAACGTTTGTCCAGTCAATGCGATAGAAGACGCCCGGCGGACAGTTCCGGTGCAGTTCCGGTGAGGAGTTCCGGTGACATGATACTTAATTGGGGCCACATGATGAGGAATGCCCGGCGTCACCGAACCCTCGTCGCCTGTCGGAAAGTATCTCTAGGATAAGGAATATGCGTACACATGGCACAGTGTCCCTGTGGCTCCGGCTCTGATTTCGATGAATGCTGTGGCCCCGTGATTGGCGGTACGCCCGCGCCAACCCCGGAAGCGCTGATGCGTTCCCGGTTCACGGCGTTCGTTCATGGCGACCTGGATTACATCGAAAGCACCCATGCCGAGGAGGTGCGCGATGACTTCAACCGCTCGGCGGCCGAAAGCACGGTCAAATCGGTCGAATGGGTCGGTCTGGAGATTCGCGACACCTCCGAGGGCGGCGAGGACGACGACACCGGCACGGTCGAGTTCGCGGCCCGCTTCAAGAAGGACGGCGAGCTGCTGGTTCATCACGAAAAATCAAATTTCCGCCGCCAAGAGGGGCGGTGGGTCTACGTCGATGGCAAGATGAACCCCAAGGGCAAACCTCGCCGGGTCGACAAGGTGGGACGCAACGAGCCGTGCCCGTGCGGGTCCGGAAAAAAATATAAGAAATGTTGCGGAGCCTGAGAGCCCGGCCCGAAACCATGGAACGTCGTTTCTCCTGCACCGCCTGCGGAAAGTGCTGTCACGGCCTGCTGCCGCTGACCATAGATGACGCGCTTGCCCATGCCGACAAATTCCCGCTGATCGTGATCTGGACGCCGGTGCGCCAGGGAGGGCGCTCCTTCCGCATAACCGCCGACCTGGGAATCACCATCCAGCTCAAGAAACGCAAGCTGGCGGCCGTTCAGATTGCGCCAACCGCCTACATACCGCCCACCTTTTCCTGTCCCGAACTGACCGCAGACGGGCTTTGCTCCATCCACGCCGTGAGGCCTCAGAGGTGTCGGACAATGCCGTTCTCGGCCTACCGTGACGAGAAGGATCAGGATGATCTGATGATTCCCCGGTCCGGCTGGGTGTGTGATACGGCGCACCAGGCGCCGGTTGTTTATCGAGACAGAAGCATCATTGATCGGCAAGACTTCGAGGTTGAGCGGGCACAGCTTGTCCGTGATGCGGCGATTTTGAAGCCTTACGCCGAATGGCTGCTCGACAGTGTGCCGTCACTGGGAATGGAACTTCAGAAGGTCGCCATGAAGCCAGCCGGCGGTCAACTTCTGGTTGCCTTCTCCACCCTTATCCCCAGGCTCCCGAAAGTCGATATCTTTGCCTTCGCCGAGAAACAATTTCCCGTGATGACGGCCTTCGCGGAAAGAACCGCGGGCGAGGCGGGTCTGGTGGATTTTCACCAACGCTATGTCGATAGCGCGGCGGAGTGGGAAAAGGTTGCACGCGGACGGTCATAAAATACGTCCACAAAGAAACGCCTCTGCGCTCAGCGAGTTAAATGAACGGGCTGGCCGTTCGAGGCGAAATTACTGAATGCGACGGCACGGAAATTCCACAGTCTTCATACGTGCGAAATTCGCGCGAGGATCCGATCAATAAGTGATTTCGCCGCAACATGATTGACTGAGCACTCATATATCAGCCCGAACACTTTCTCGAAGGTCTGTCTTTCGCGCTTTGAGAGGTTGCTCAGAGGGTCCTTTCCATCTTGATTTCCCGAGATACTTGAAACCCATTTCTCAAGCGCCTCAAAGCGAGACAATAATTCGGCGCGTGTCCCTTCATTGATCAGACCAAAATTTGCGGCTTTTTTAATCTCAGAGAGAAGGGAACCGATTTCCTTCTTTGCTGCGGCAGCGGAGTTTTTTGGGACAGCCCTCTGTTCTATAATTTCCAAACGCTTGACTATTTTTTTCTCACCAATTTCGAAACCCTTGATGCGATTTCGAATCATTGAGTTTCCCCGGCACCTTCGAGCAATATCGTGGGCAAATGGCACAAGGCGATTGATGAGATTCGATAGATGTGAATTTTGTTCGAAGTTGTCCCTACGACCATTTGGCACGACGTTCCGGTCAACAATGTGAACTTCGCCAATGGTCCATGAACTGAAGCGCGCCTCAGGAAAAATGGCCGCAAAGATATCATGCCCCCCAACCTGGATATTCCCTACTCTTGCCCGTAGTCCTTTCACACCGGCGCTTTCAGGGATGGCCCCCTGATAATCATGATGAAGAATCCAACCGACCGCAGCCACACTTCCATCAATGGACTCAATCTGAAAAAACTGAGGAGACTCAATAGAACCTTTCCGTTCGTCCGAATAAGGAACAAAATTCTTGTACGGCCTATATATAGGCTTTCTTGAATTGCCGAGATAAATCTGGAACTCCCCTAATTGCAGATGTTCCGACAATGCATCGTTGGTTTCTGTTGCAAACCGATAGTGTGGATCAAACGGTACAGGGGCAATCTGCGATAAGTAGGTGTCGATCGCGACCTCATTGAGCAAAACATCTCTAGGCAAACGGAGTGGCTTTTGGATCTCGACCTCAAAAAAATGATCTGATGAACTTGAAGCGTTGTAATTTTGAATCGAAACAACTTCATGCACGATATCGTTTAGGTCACCTTTAAAGTCTGCATCGGATAGAAGCGCTTTTAACCGTCGGCAATCCCACGAGATTTCGTTAATGACGTTCTTACCTGGCGCCTGTGATCTAAAGATCAGCTCTTGGCAGTAACCGAGACCGGCCAAACGTCCCACGCCTCGAAATCCTCGCGCACACGTACCTTTTTTTTGGCTGGCCCCGAATGCGGTCATCCGTTTCGTAAAGTTTTTGCTAGCAAGACCAATGCCGTTATCACGAATGACGACACGCCGTTCAGATGGATCGATCTTAAATTCAACCCGACCTTCATCAGGGTGAAGGAGGTCAGCGTCGACTGCAGCGTCGATCGCATCCGTCGAGTTCTGAATATATTCACGGTATATGGTGAGCGGATTGATATACATCGAGCTGCTGAGTAACTCGAGAATATCTTTGCCCACAATTATCTCACCATCAAAAACAGTCTTTGGATTTTCGATATGTTTTGGTGCCGTTCTCTTGTTAAGTGCGGATGATGTTGGTGTCATACCACTAGCTCCCTAGGCATCGTGGTTTTTTGCTCTTTTTGCTTTTTGTTGTGGTCGTAACCATAGTCGTTGAGGCTGGCGTCCTCCACGAGCTCTTCATCCGGTACCACGTATGACCGAATGTCAGTTTTTCTAAGTTCTCGCTGGGTGTCCCAGATCTTCCGCTCTTCACTCTTAGACAGCGGCACATAGAACGGGACAACATTCCGTATTAAGCGATCGGCAATCTGTGACGCGCACTCCTCGTAATCGCCTATGTCGTGGCTGGAAAGGAAATCTAAGAGCTCGACCTGTTGCTTAGATGAAAGTTTGCCAAACTTCCTTTCATACTCCCCAAGCTCGTCTCTCCCACCGTATTGCTCGTACCAGAAACGATTGAAGATGAAATGGTGTGGCCGCATGAGGGTCCGTTCAAACTCCTCATAGGTATCCCCATATGCCGTTCGGAAGTACTCAGGCGCCCCGCTGACAATCCCATGTGTTGCCTGGAGCATGATCTGGAATGACCGCAGGAAATAGGCATTCCATTTGGGACCAATATGACTCCGATTGGGGAGGTCAGTGGGCTGATACCGCATCGGAAATGAAAAGATTCGGATATCGAACTCCTCATTAAGCGCCACGTTGATCCGCATACGTTGAAACAAATCTACAGGTGAATCGTGAAAATTATAGAGCAAGTAATTTGAGAGGCTCTTAAGCCCATTTTCGGCAGCGTATCGAATGGACTGTTCGTAAGGCTTTCTGGCCCCAAGGTGATCGAATGCAATTCGTAATGGCGAGATACAAATCGTACTAAGTTCCCGTAAAAACATTGGATCCTTGCACAGGATTCGAGCATCTACACCCTGATTGAAATCAACGCGTCGTTTGACTTGTGCCCGCCCCCGTTTAATCGTAGCATCGGGGGTGAAGCCAAGGTCTCTGATTTCCGCAATAATGTCTTTGAAATTCGGGGAGGCAACGACGTTGTTATCCAAAAAGATGAGGTCTTTTTTTGCGCCGTATTGTTCTTCGATATCATTTACGACCTCGGTTACCGAGTAGGTATCCCGCTGGTCGCCTTCCAGCTTGGGAACGCCACAGAACTTACATTTGCGAATGCACCCACGAGATGCATACACGAAATACGCATCATTGACTGGATACTCATATGATATCTGATCGAGAATACTGTAGTCCGGCGTAAGGTCCTCAATGGGCTTCCCCATTTGGTCATCTGCGTAAAGCTCTTCTTCGAACTCATCGAGCTGTAATGACCCAGCAGGGGATTTGTCGAGCAGGCCCTTTATGAAACGAATGCCGCGCCACTGGGATTGTTCGACGAATCTCTCATGCATCAGAGACGCGGCGATACCACCGACGAAGATCTTCTCGGTTTGTCCACGCGCTACCTCAATGGCAAAGTCGATGCTTTTCGCGATCCTCGACCACTCAAAGGAGAACATTGTGGTGATGTAAATGCGGTCCCAAGCATGTCCAACGACGCTGCGGTTCTCTCCCTTGATGAAGCATATGTTGTCTTTTTTCCCTTTGGCCCCGTGGTATTGAGCAATTTTCATTAAGCCCAATGGCGGATACTTGTTTCGGTATCCGGGTTCGATCAGCAAAATGTTCTTGTTGGCCATCGCTTAGCCTAGGTTTAATCTGGAGATTCTCATCATACAGACATCATTCCGCATTGTCGATCCACAGCTGAAGATCATTCTTGTGGGCATGAATCGTTTGACAAGTTCGGACGTGCATTTCGAGAAAAAGATATTGTTGCTCCATCGCATAGGCCTAAAACACGTCAAACAAAGTACTTTTCTACCTTGTCGGTAATCTCATCCACATATCGGACTTGATCAACAGAAAGGATACCTTTTTCTGGATGGTGCGTAATTCTCCGAATATCGTTCAACCCTTTGATCCACTTCACACAATTCTTCCTGTCGTCGATGTTCTTGCTACCAAGAGCGAATACATCTTTCATTAATTCCCAATTCGCAATTGCGATAGCCTGATAGTCAATAAGATAGAGGTAGCTCTCCTCTGGTTTTTCCCGGTCGTTAGTTTCCCATTCTTCGGCGCATTTTTTTCGAACTATAACCGGAATACCTTTTGTCCACCAATTATCCTTATTTTCGCCGAATTCGTTCTGGAGTGCTGCCATTACATAATTAAATATTCTCCTGTTTATTTGATTAATTTTCGTTGCCGCAACTTCTGTACCTGCTTCATCTCTAGAATCGATATGCTCCTGAAGGCCGGCAGGATTAAAGTCAGGGAATGCCTGTCTAACAAAAACACCCATACCCTGGGATTGCTGCTTTACGGCAGCAAGTGAGGAACCCATCCGACGGAACGACGATATCTGTTGCGAATTTGCATTCTTGAAATATTCAATAACCGGTTGCAATAATGGAATTATATCGTCAACCACCTCATCATCAGTTAGTTGACTTAAATCGTTGCCAGTTTTTTTTGCTACGTGATCGCATATGTCCTTAATCAAAAGAAATATCGCTCTTATGGAATTGTTCGTACATAAATAACCGCCTGGCGCATCACCAAGCTCCCAATGGTCAGGCATAGCTTTCGCAAATTGTGCCAAGCACTGCGATAATATGTTCATAGCTTTATTCAGAGATTTCTCCAAATATTTAGAGTCCGAAGCCGTTAAGGGGCCTGCTATGTATTCCTCTTTTCTGATCCAACCGACCAGTCTTGAAATATACAAGCCGTCGGACAAAGAGGTTTGCGTTAGGCATCTATACGAGTTCTTCTTTTTCCCAGTGACGACCACCCTTTGGCAGATTGCTGATGTCTTTACTGAATTCAGCCGGGCTGCAATTCTTGCTAACAACGCGAGGTGTCGCTCGTCTGCGTGGGGTGACCCCCAGTGGAGGTCGGCGTACAATTCAACCAGCAGACCGGTGCTGACCTTTACCTGTTTGCTATTGATGTCGATGAACATTTTCATCTCTTCGACTGCCGTTAGATTTTCAAATGCCAAAACAGGCAGTGTAGATTTTTCGTCTCGGGCCTCGTCTTCAATAGCCGCATGGGCATAACCGTAAAGCCGGTGCTGACCATCAATTATCCAAGCTACGGCATAGTTAGCCGGCAAGTGCAAAACGCCGTATGATTCACTACCAACTTGTTCCTTCTTATCGAATTTCAATCCCTTCCCTTTGCTTGTTTTTATATTTACAACAATGTTAGTTGGAAATTTTCCACCAGACTTTATGTATTCTGCAATATTTTTTAATCTATTTTTCTGAAGCATCCGCTGATACGTTTCAATATTATCTATATTTCGGCTCGACTTGTGTCCTATATACGCGATTTTCAACAACTCGTACGGGCGTATGAGAAAATTATAGAATCGCACGCCACCCATAGTTCCTTGTGTAGCGACCACATTTTTTGCCAAACCCCCAATTCCTGTACCACCAAACATATGGGCAAGTAGCTGATACCGAGAGGCCTGTTTGATGTGTTGAATCAAGATCTTATAATAATCTAATTCATCATCTGTTAATATTGATATTCCAGCTTCTTTGCACTTTGTTACATCAACTGATTTCCAAATTATATTACGTGTGGCAATTATAATCTTTGCCTTTAACTGAACTTTCCGTCCGTAGTGTGCAACGATGGCTTTATGAACTCCTTCTCGAATGGCCATTAGCTTTTCGATCAGCGGCATCATACTTTTTGATTTTGGCTCCTCGCTTTGAGTGCATTCGATGACAAGTGCGGTCTCGTCATCTTTCGCGAAAACGTCAACCTGTCTGGCCGGTAATTTCTTGTCGACTGATATGTGAAACTGGCGACCAAAGCTAAGTTCCTTGAATCCCATTTCAGCCAGCAAGCACCAAAGCTCATCTTCAAGTTGTTCGGATGATGGTTTCGCAAGTGCCATTCTGATTGATTTTTTATTTATCCGATCAATTCTCCAGCCGTCAGCTTCTTCGAGCTTGACCTTCTCATTCAACAAGGATGCTTTAGACGCTCTCACGGTCTGGTATACGTCCTTCGAACGACGTTTCCTGAGTTCCGATTTGATATCACCGCCGGAAATAAGAGGATGGAGTTGCACTTCAGTCATTGTTTGATCAACCGGGATTCTCAATTTGAGATCCTGTGATGCGGATGACGATGGCCCAAACTTGCTCGCTTGTCCATAAGCTCTCTAAAGTTGATCCGCGATGTTGGCTCGATCAATTCCGAATGTGGGATCATGTATTGGAGTCCATCCAAACGATGTGATCTTTCCCATCTTATCTTTAACGACGTAATAATTGCAATCGCGATGTGGCACATCTCGATGCCGGTATCTGATACCACCCTAGTTCCTGCGAAGCCGCCCCCCCTACCCCCCAAGTGGGCTTGTGAACCTCCGTCCCGTCCTTTATGAGCGAGACTCTCCAAGGCAATCAGGGTATCCACAGCCAAGAGCGCGTAGCTCAGCGGGAGAGCCGCGAGGGCTTGCCCGAGTGATGGTCGCTGGCAGGGGTTTTTAGTCAGCCTCTTGGTGGGGATGTAGTGGGGCATAGAAAAGGGGTTAACAGGGCAAACCTGCTAACCCCTTGATAAATATGGTGGGCGCGGCTGGGATTGAACCAGCGACCCCTACGATGTCAACGTAGTGCTCTCCCGCTGAGCTACGCGCCCGTCGGCGGCGGCGAGGTGGCGGCGCCGTGCCGGAAAGACCGCCTTTTAGTCCGAACCGGACCGCTTGGCAAGACTCCCCGAATAACCGTTGCGCCGGCAGCCCGGGAAGGCTAACAAATCGTTACCGGCAGCGCCACGGAGGTCGCCTTGACTCACCGCCAGGAACCCACCGCCCCCGCCTCTTGTCCTCCCGACGGTCAGCCCCGGTCCTGGGACATCATGGCCCCGGCGGCGCACCGGGTGCCGCTGGTCTTCGCCTCGCCCCACAGCGGCCAGGACTATCCCCGCGACTTCGTGGCCGCCTCGCGGCTCGATCCGCTGACCCTGAGGAGTTCCGAGGACGCCTTCGTCGACGAGCTGTTCGCCGCCGCCCCGGCCCACGGCGCGCCGCTGCTGAGGGCGCGCTTCCCGAGGGCCTACGTGGACCCCAACCGCGAGGCCTTCGAGCTCGACCCGGCGATGTTCGAGGACCCCCTGCCCCCCTATGTCAACACCACCTCGCCCGGGGTCGCCGCCGGGCTCGGCACCATCGCCAGGGTGGTCGGCCGGGGCTGCGAGATCTATCGCCGCAAGCTGCGTTTCGCCGACGCCCGGCGCCGCATCGCGCGCTGCCACATGCCCTATCACCGGGCGCTGGGCGAGCTGCTGGAGGACACCCGGCGGCGCTTCGGCGGCTGCCTGTTGATCGACTGCCACTCGATGCCCTCGGCCGCCACCTCGGCCAAGCGCGATCCCGTCCTGGCCGGCGTCGACGTGGTCCTCGGCGACCGCCACGCCACCGCCTGCGCCCCGGAGATCACCGGCATCGCCGAAGGGACCCTGCGCTCGCTGGGCCTGGCGGTCCACCGCAACCGGCCCTTCGCCGGCGGCTTCACCGCGCGGCGCTACGGCACCCCCGCCGCCGGCGTCCACGTCCTGCAGATCGAGATCGCCCGCTCCCTGTACATGGACGAGGCGGCGGTGACCCGTGGCCCCGGGCTGAGCGACCTGGCCGGGCGGATCGGACGGCTGATCGGCGTTCTGGCCCGGATCGACCCCAAATCCCTGGCCGCGGCATGATCTCCGGGCGGATCCTGGTCCGCGACGCCGCCGAGGCCGACATGGCGGCGGTCCAGGCCATCTACACCGACCACGTGCTCCACGGCTCGGCCAGCTTCGAGGAGACGCCTCCCGAGGTCGCCGAGATGCTCCGCCGCCGGGCCGCCATCGTCGAGGTGGGACTGCCCTATCGGGTCGCCGAAGTCGACGGCGCGCTCAGGGGTTTCGCCTATGCCGGGCCCTACCGCCACCGCCCGGCCTACCGCCATTCGGTCGAGAACTCGGTCTACGTGGCTCCCGAGACCGTCGGCCAGGGGGTGGGCCGGGCGCTGCTGGAGGACCTGATCGAACGCTGCGCCGAGCTCGGCTACCGCCAGATGATCGCCGTCATCGGCGATTCGGCCAACGCCTCCTCGATCGCCCTGCACGCCGCCCTCGGCTTCCGCCGGGTGGGCGTCCTGAGGTCGGTGGGCCTCAAGTTCGGGCGCTGGGTCGACTCGGTGCTCATGCAACGCCCGCTCGGCGCCGGCGACGACGCCCTACCCGATTGACGGGCTAGAGCATGTCAGGATTGATAGAACCCGTTGGCATCCTTCGACACGCGAGCTTCGCTCGCTGCTCAGGATGAGGATTCCCTTTGGATTTCAACATCAACCTTATCCTGAGCAGCCGCGAAGCGGCGTGTCGAAGGATGGATCGACTGAATCGAATCAATCCTGACGTGCTCTAGCCGATTGACGGGCGGGGGCCGCCGGTGGCCCAGTCGAGGAGCTCGGCGGCGTGGACCACCGGGCGCCCGGTGGCGGCGGCGATGTGGATCAGGCAGCCGATGTTGGAGGTCGCCACCAGGTCGCAATCCAGGGCCTCGATGCGGGCCGCCTTGCGCCGGGCGAGGCGGGCCGCGACCTCGGGGAACAGCAGGCTGTGGGTGCCCGCCGAGCCGCAGCACATGTGAGCCTCGGGGACCTCGACCACCTCGAACCCGCAGGACTCCAGCAGCGCCGCCGGCTGACCTCGGAGGCCCTGGCCGTGGCGCATCGAGCACGGCAGGTGGTGGGCGATCCGGAGGCGCTCCGCCATGCCGCCGGGGCCGATGCCGAGCTCGACCAGGAACTCGGAGAGGTCGCGGGCCAGCGCGGCGACGGCGCCCGCCCGCCCGGCCCAGGCCGCCTCGCCGGCCAGCAGGAACCCGTAGTCCTTGACCGTGGTCCCGCAGCCCGAGGCGTTGACGATCACCGCGTCCAGGCCGTCGAGCTTGCTCCAGGCGGCGACGTTGGCCCTCGCCGCGGCCCGGGCATCGCCCTCGCGTCCCAGGTGGTGGACCAGGGCGCCGCAGCACCCTGCTCCCGCCGCCACCACCACCTCGCAGCCGTGGCGGGTCAGCAGGCGCACCGTGGCCTCGTTGATGCTCGGCCGCAGCACCTGCTGGGCGCAGCCGGTCATCAGCGCCACCCGCTTCAGTCGCCGGCCCTCGGCGGCAAACACCTGGGGGCGGTCGACGGGCGAGGCGGCGGGGAGGCGGGACGGGGTCATCGACGCCATGCCCTCGAGCCGCCCCGCCATCAGCCCCTTGAGAGGACCGGACAGCCGCAGCGCCTGGCGGAACCGGGTGGGGTGGGGGAGGACGGTGGCCAGCATGTGGCGCAGCATCCTGTCGCCCGACGGCCGGCGGAAGGTCTTCTCGAGGCGGGCCCGGGCGACCTCCATCAGGTGCATGAAGTCGACCCCCGACGGGCAGGCGTCGGCGCAGGCCAGGCACAACAGGCAACTGTCGATGTGCCCCACCGCGTCGGCCCCCGGCGTCCCTTCCCCGGCCAGGATGCCGTGGATCAGCAGGTTGCGGCCCCGAGGTCCCTGGTCCTCCTCGTGGCTCAGCACGTAGGTCGGGCAGGTCGCCGTGCACAGCCCGCATTCGACGCAATGGCGCAGGATGTCGGCCGACAGCCGGACCGCGGGATTACTGCTCCGGGCGAGGGCGGGAGCGGTCCGCATTACAGCTCCAAGGCCAGCCGGCGGGCCTCGTAGAAGGCCATGCCGGCGGTCCGCGGGGCGACGCAGTCGCCGATGGCGTGGACCTCGAGGCCGCCCTCGGCGAGCTCGGCCAGGAGCCCGTCCTCGGCGCGGTTGGTGGTGGCCAGGACCAGGGCGTCGAAGGGGCGGTCGTATTCCTCGCCGTCGGCCAGGCGGATCAGCCGCGCCGAGGCGCCGGACCACGACAACACCGAGGTCCCGGTCAGGGTCTCGATGCCGTGCTCGGCGAACAGGGCCCGGGTGCGGTCCTCGGTCAGGCTGTGGGCCAACCGGTTGGCGACCGCGTGAGCGCGGGTCGCCACCGCGACCCGGTGCTCCCTCTCGGCCAGGTACAGCGCGGTGCCGCTGGCCGGCCACCAGCCGTCGAGGTCGTCCAGCAGCAGCACGCGGCGGCCCGGCTCGGCGCCGCCAAGGATGTCGTCGACCGACCACACGTTGTCGCCGTCGACTCCGGGCAGCCGGGAGATGTGGGGCAGGGCGCGCTGGAAGCCGTCGCCGGCCGGCCGCGAGCCGGTGGCGAGGACCACCGCCTCGGGCTCCAGGGCGCGGATCATTTCGGCGTCGGCCTCGGTGTTATAGAGAATCCGGACCTGGAGCTTCTCCAGCTGGCCCTGGAAGTACCACACCAGCAGGTGGCCGATCTCGCCGCGCCGGGGCTGGGAGGCGGCGAGTCGGAACTGGCCGCCGAGGCGGTCGGCGCGCTCGATCAGGGTTACCCGGTGGCCGCGCTCGGCGGCCACCCGGGCGGCCTCGATACCGGCCGGGCCGCCGCCGACCACCACCACCCGGCGCGACTTGGCGGCCGGCGGGGTGGCGTCGCCGCCCCACTCGAATTCGCGGCCCGCCGAGGGGTTGACCAGGCACGAGATCCAGTAGTCGCGCAGCCGGCGGCCGATGCAGTACTGGTTGCAGCTGATGCAGGGGCGGATATCGTCGTCGCGGCCCTCGGCGACCTTGTTGGCCAGGTGGGGGTCGGCGATCTGGGCGCGGACCAGGCTGACCAGGTCGGCGTTGCCGGCGGCCAGTACCTTCTCGGCGTTGATCGGGGTTTTGATGCGGGCCTCGGCCTGGATCCTGGCGTGGCTGACGACTTCCTTCAGCTTGGCCGCCTCGGGCGGGCCCAGCATCATGTCGAAGAAGAACGACGGCACGATCCTGTCAAACTGGTTGAGGTAGCTGCCGGTGCCCAGCGAGAAGTAGTCGACCAGACCGCGCGCATCAAGGTAGGCGGCGATCTCCTGCTTGTCCTCGATGGTCAGGCCGCCGGGGTAGGGCTCGGCGCCGGTCACCGCCATGCCGATGATGAAGTCCTGCCCGGCCATCGTGCGGATCCGCGAGCAGACCTCGACGGCAAACCTGAGCCGGTTCTCCAGCCCGCCCCCCCAGCGGTCGTCGCGCTTGTTGGTCAGCGGCGACCAGAACTGGTCGATCAGGGCGGTGTAGGCGGCGAACAACTCGACGCCGTCGAAGCCGGCGTCACGGGCCCGCCGCGCGGCCTGGGTGAAGGCCTCCAGCATCTCCTCGATCTCGGCCTCGCTCATCGCGTGGCTGCCGTGCTGGTCGTGGAACGAGGGCGTGCCGGAGGGCGACCAGTAGGGCTGCCACGAGTTGTCCAGGTCGCCGTGCGCCCCGACGTGGTAGATCTGGTGGATCATCACCGCGCCGTGGCCGTGGCATTCATCGGTGATCCGGCGGAAGGGCGCGATGATGGCGTCGTCCCCGTGCAGGAAGTTGCCCCGGGTCAGCACCCCGGTGCGGTGCGCCGGCACCGGTTCGACGACGATCATCGCCGCGCCGCCCCGGGCGCGCTCGCGGTAGTAGCCGAAATGGCGGTCCCCGGGCAGGCCCTCGACGCTCATGTTGGCGGTGTGGGCGCCGAACACGATGCGACTCTTGAGCGTCTTGTGGCGCAGCTTCAGGGGCTCGAGAAGGTTGGGGAATTCGGTTTTCATCGCCTCCGCCTCCGCAAGGACCGATCGATCTTCCCATCCCGGGCCCGCGAGGTGAAGCGGATTCGCGGGCCGGGGCTTGATCGTCAGGCGCTCACGGCGCGTCGTCGAGGCCGTCGATCTCGCGCTTGAGGTCGAACTCGCGCGAGGTGACGTAGGATTCCATCCTGCGCAGGCGTTGTTCGAGGCTCCGGAAGCGGTGGCGCAGCTCGGAGAAGGTCCGCTTGGGGTCGGTCCGCGCGCCGCGCCAGAAGCCCTCCTCGGCGTCGTTCCGGTACAGGCGTTCGGGCCGTTTGGGCAACAGGACGGCGGCGATGACGTAGGCCACCACGGCCGGCACCGGGAACACGAACAGGCACACCAGGGCGATCAGGCGGACCACCCAGGTCTCGATGCCGAAATAGTCGGCGAGGCCGGCGCAGACCCCCTTGATCATGCCCCTTTGGGAATCGCGATACAGGGTGCTCGGACTGGGCCGGGGCTCGGGGCCGGGGGGCGTGCTCATACCTGCTTCCTCCACTGGGCGTCTTCGGAATCGAGGATACACTCGATGTTGTTGATGCGGCTTTCCATGCGCGACGCGCTCTCCCACAACTCGGCCAGCATCTTGCCGTCCTCGGCCGAGAATATCTTGGCCGCCCGCCACCGGATTCCGTAGTGGGCGGAGATCCAGATCGGCGCCACCACCACCAGCAGGATGATCAGCGGGGTGTGCAGGAACTCGAGGATTTCCATCGCCGGCTACCTCTTCCCGGACGCCGCGCGGTCCTTGGCCAGGCGGGCCTTCATCGCCGCCAGTTCCGCCTCGACGGCGCTTTCGGCCTCCAGCTCGCCGATCTCCTCGGTCAGGGTCCTGGCCGGCCCGAGATCGAAGGCCTCGACCTTGCCCTCGGCCATGTCGAGCCGTTTCTCGACGATCTCGAAGCGGCTGAAGGCGTCTTCGACCCGGCCGTCGTGGAGTTGGCGGCGGACCCTGAGGCGCGAGGCGGCGGTGTCCTGGCGGGCCATCATCGCCTTGCGCTTGGTGGTCGCCTCGCGGAGCTTGGCGTCGAGCTTGGCGATGTCCTCCTCGCCCTTGGCCAGGGCGTTTTCCAGGGCCGCCAGTTCGTCCTCCAGCTGGCCGGCGTCGTCGGCCAGCTTGGCCTTCTCGATCAAGGCCGCCTTGGACAGGTCCTCGCGGTCCTTGGCCAGCGCCACCTCGGCCTTGCGTTGCCACTCGGCCTGGGCCTCGTGGAGGCGCTTGAGGGCGCGCTGGATCCCCTTCTTCTCGGCGATGGTCTTGGCCGCCGCGGCGCGGACCTCGACCAGGGTCTCCTCCATTTCGCGGATGATCAGGCGGATGATCTTCTCCGGGTCCTCGGCGTTGTCGAGAATGGTGTTGACGTTGGAATTGACGATGTCGGCGAGTCGGGTGAAGATGCCCATGGCTTGTCGCTCCTCCTGGTGCCCGGCCCCATCGCGGGGCCTCCGTTCCTGGGGGATAATGCGCACGAAGCGTGCCAGTCCGCCCGTATCCCCGTAGCGGCCCGTAACGGCTTGAAATCGTGCGATAAGTTCAATCGGCCCAGCCAATAATGTCATTGACGTTTTCACTAATAAATGGGATAATCCACCAAATACAGGTTATTTTTCCATGGCCTCGCCCTTTCCCGAGTTGCCGCCGCTGATCGGCCAATCGCCGCCGTTCCTGGAGTTGATGGAGCGCACCTCCAGCGTCGCGCCGCTGGACCGTCCGGTGCTGGTGGTCGGCGAGCGGGGCACCGGCAAGGAGCTGGTGGCCGCCCAGCTTCATTACCTGTCGAAGCGCTGGGAGGGGCCGCTGGTCAAGATCAACTGCGCGGCGCTAGCCGAATCCCTGCTCGAGAGCGAGCTGTTCGGCCACGAGCTGGGCGCCTTCACCGGCGCCGCCCGGCGCCGCGCCGGACGCTTCGAGCGCGCCGACGGCGGCACGCTGTTCCTCGACGAGATCGCCAGCGCCAGCCTGGCGGTCCAGGAGAAGGTGCTGAGGGTCATCGAATACGGCGAGTTCGAGCGCCTGGGCTCGAGCGCCGCCATTTACGCCGATGTGCGGGTGATCGGCGCCGCCAACGTCGATTTGCCGGGCGCCGCGGCGGCCGGGCGCTTCCGCCACGACCTGCTCGACCGGCTGGCCTTCGAGGTCCTCGACGTGCCGCCCCTGCGCGCCCGCCGCGACGACATCGGGCTGCTGGCCGATCACTTCGCCCGGGGCATGGCGCGGGAGATGGGGTGGCCGGACTTCCCCGGCTTCACGCCGGAGGTCGGCGAGGCGTTCCTCGACCATCCCTGGCCCGGCAACGTGCGCCAGCTCAAGAACGTCGCCGAGCGCGCCGTCTACCTGTGGGACGATCCCGAGACGCCGATCGCCACCGTGCGCTTCGACCCCTTCGCCTCGCCCTACCGGCTGGCGGCGCAACCCCAAGCCCAAGCCGCAACCGTAGCGAGCGCCGAACCGCCGCCCGACACCGCCCGGCCGTTCGACCTGCGGGCCAGGGTCGCCGCCTTCGAGAAGCGACTGATCGAAGACTCGCTGGCCGCCACCCGCCACCGCCAGCGCGCCGCCGCCCGGCATCTGGGCCTGACCTACGACCAGCTCCGCAACCGCATCCGCAAACACGGAATCATGTAAAGTCGGGACCAGGTAATCAGATGTCAGAGGTGATGGGGTGGACGGTCCCTTTCAATATGATCGTTTGCCAAACGGCCATATTCTGACACACGATGTCGAAAATGTGGCCGTCCACCCTATCACCTCAAGTTGGCGCAACAACCGCCTGTTCGCCGACGGCATGGTGTCCGACGACGAACCCGGGGTGCCCGACGGCATGAAGTGCGACGCCCACGGCAACATCTGGGTGACCGCCCCCGGCGGCATCTGGGTCTTCGATCCGCGCGGCAACCACCTGGGGGTGGTCACGGTACCCTGTGATCTGTTTCGGGGAATTCCACGCCTGATCGATAAATTACGCCCATGGCCGCCCGTTGGAGCCCGTTATGCCTTGGTGATACCGTTGGGGAGGGTGTGAGAATGCTTCCTGATACAAGTGAGAATTTCTATGAATACGCATGGCAAGTTCGAGCGGTGATTATTGATGATATAATTAGTAGTTGTGGAAACTCTCAAAAAACCGTCCTCGACCAATTTTCCCTGTTCGAAGGCCGTCATCATATAGGACTCCAGAGGGCTGCGGGCCAGGTGGAAGAAACAGGTGAAGAATTTACTGTTCTAACTGGGCAAGCAAACATCAGACAAATAACTGATGTATCGAACAAGGAGTTGGAAAAACAGATTCAGAACGTCTACAAGCGCATGATATTTCTTACTCAATTTCTCGAAAACGATGTCGAGGCCGTTGTGGAGTTGGGTTGCGGCTATGGTCTCAACTTGTTCCGCTTGCAAGAAATCCTTGGAGACCGGCCACTTAAATATTTTGGGGCCGAGTATACGAAATCCGGGCGCCAGCTTTGCACCAAGCTAGCCGGTCTTGATGGAGGAAAGCCTGTACAGGTGGATTTTATCGATCACAAGTCCCCCAATCTTGATTTCCTGGATGGCATTGGCAAGGCCCTGATCTTCACATGTCATTCTATTGAGCAAGTAGGTCATATCCCGGAAGATTTTTTTTCTATTCTTGCCAGCGCTGCTGATACCGTTCGTGGAATCCATTTTGAGCCATTCGGTTTCCAGGTGCCCGGCTTTGCCCACAAATTCCCCCAACAAAAGGAAACATTCGAGGAGAAGGGATGGAACCGCAATTTTTATCAAGCCCTGCATGAGGCATGCCAAAAAGGGGTTATTCAGATTAAACATATTGAATTGGAGAAGTTTTTTATCCAGCCAAACAACCCAACATCTGTTGCTGTCTGGGATAACTATTGAACGGCGCCGCCGCGCCTCTCGTTCACCCGCCAACGCAACAACCGGTGATGCATGGGACCTGGCGTTCCGCGTCCGCCACAACGAACAAAAGCAATTCACCCAAACGACTGTTAATACCAGCCGGCATTAATGATGACTCGTCCAGGGATTCCCATATTTTGTGATTTGTGATTCACTTGGCCTCAAGATTCGGCATCTTGGAGGCTTATGATGACACCTGTTCCTCAAGGAGTGCGAATGGCGGTTTAACGGAGGTGATCACCGAGAACTGCTTAACCAATTGAAAGCATGGGTAAATCTGAGATAAAAAAAACGTCCTTAGCTAGGACAGCCCCTAAAGTAAACCGGTAATTGCAGTGAAATTGGGCAGGCATCCACAGATTTGTGGCTGATTGATCAGTTCTACGGGAAGGGTCGGTCCAATCACCCAGGTAGGCAGCAGAGCGCCGCTCGCAGAGAGGGCACCCTGCACACTATCCTCAACGGCAAGGGAGCGCATGGGGTCACAACCGCTAAGCCGCAGGGTAAGCTGGTAGGGCTCGGGGTTTGGTTTTCCCCGAACTGCATCCTCGCCGCCGACCACGGTGTCGACCAGGGACTCCAGCCCGTGTTTCGCCAACCAATCCCCTGTCGTCGCGCGGAGGCTGGAAGTGACCACCGCCACGGTCCATCCGTTCGCCTTTGCCCTTTCCAGGACCTCCCGCGCGCCCGTAGCGGGGGCAATTCGGTTGCGCGCAGCATCAAGCATGGCATGGTAGCGCGCATAAAGAACGTCCACCGGATCGGTCAAACCATGTGTTTCGCGTAGGGTTTCACAAATACGCCACAGCGGCGGACCGTTGAGCCTTTGAAATTCAGTCTCCGAACCGGCAAAGCCATATTCTTCAAGGAAGGCATAGTAGACGCTACGCATGGTCGGCAGACTGTCAGCCAGGGTTCCGTCGAGGTCAAGGAACAGGCCACGGCGGGGCATGTCAGGAACTCACGGCGTCGATGGCCAGGCGGGCCAGCGGCGCGTAAAGGCCAAGCAGCCGTTTCTTGACGGTCTCGGCATGGTCGGCACTGGAGGCCCCGGCGGACAAGGGGGGCATGTCCAGCCACACGCGGGCGATTTCCAGGCCCATGTCCACCTCGGCGATCATTGTGTGGGCGGTAATGGCGGTGCGGGTTTCCCCGGCCTCGATGGCGCGGCGCACCGGCTCCGCCCCGGCATATTTCGGCAGTTCACCACGATGAAGATTGATGCCGCCAACCTTGGGCCTCCGCAAGGCGGCGGGGTTGAGGATGAATCTCCAGGACAACACCACCATTAAATCAAGTTCTTCGGGCAAATAGTCCTCGACCCGTTGCGCCTCGGGCAGATCGAGAACGGTCAACGGAACGCCCCGTTCCGCGCACATCGCCCGATAGATCGCCAGCTCCGTGCGCGGTCCGCCACCTTCCGCTTTAGGCAATTTTCCATGGGTGAACACCTCGGCGAGGTCGATTCTCTGGTTATCAAACAAGGCATCCCGCAACACCGCAAGCCCCGTATCCCGCCCCAGCAGGGCCACCGTGCGCAGGGGGCGGGGGCTCATCCCAGCATCTCCAGGGTGAGGGGTTCCCCTGCCTGGATAGCGCGGCGGGCCGTCTTGCCGAGGATTTCCGTATAGTGCCGGGGATGGAGTCCGAAGCCGGGACGCACGCATCGGATATTCTCGAGGGTAATCGCCTCACCCTCGGCAATGTCGGCGCAGGCATAGAGTGAACGGCGGAAACTCAGCGACTCTTTCTCCTTCTCAAAGGGGCCATAGAGCACCCCCCCCCGAGCGATGAAGGCATTGCGGCACAGCGTAACCAGTTCGGCCAATTCATCGGGTGTCTTCGAAAAGGAACTGTCTGGCGTGGGCGGTTCCGGGGCGTCTATCACATGCGTTTCGATCATGCAGGCCCCCAGGGCACAAGCGGCTACAGACGCCGCCAGACCGATGGTGTGATCGGAAAAACCGATGGGCAGGGCAAAGCTCTGCTCCATATCGGGCAGGGCAAGGAGGTTGGTTTCCTCCAACTTGGCCGGATAGCCACTGTTGCACCGGAAAACCCCCACCTCGCGGGCTCCGGCGTCACGGATGGTTCGCAGGGCCTCGGCGATTTCGGTCTTGTTGCACATGCCAGTGGAAAGCAAGATCGGCTTGCCGGTGCGGGCGCAAGCCTTGATCAGTTCGTGGTCCACCGCCTCGAAGGAGGCGATTTTGTAGGCGGGCGTGTCCAGCGCTTCGAGCATCGCAATGGCATCGGCCCCGAACGGGGTGGTGAAAGGCGTGATGCCGCGCTTGCGGGCATGCTCATATAGAGCCGGAAACCAGTCGTAGGGGGTCGCGGCCTCGGCGTAAAGATCGTAAAGTCTGCGCCCCTTCCACGGGTTATCCCCCTCGATGACGAAGCCCGGCATATCCGAATTGAGGGTCATGTTATCAGGGGTGTAGGCTTGGAACTTGACTGCGTCCGCCCCGGCCTCCGCCGCGCAATCGATGATCCTCAGGGCACGCTCCAGGCTGCCGCCATGATTGGCGGACAGCTCGGCGATGATGTAGGGGGGCTCGCCGGGACCAATTTCGCGGCCGTCAAGAGTGATGGTCCGGGCAAAATCAGAATCAGGCATAGGAAAATACTCGCGCGCGTTTCACCTTGTCGATGGGCCAGGCGTCCCCGTCGATCTTGCCATATGTGGTGCGCTTCGACATATCCTGGCAAATTGCCGGAGCCGTCCCGGTGTTGATGCGGGCCACGGTTGCCGCGCAACCCAGAACCTCATCATCGGGATGGACCGCCACGACCGGAACGGTCTTGCTATCCGCCATCGGCATTGACTCCTTTGCCACGGAATTCTACCAACGCCGTAACATTGAGCAAGCGCCAAGTCGAAGTCCGTCAAACACGGGTGGGGGAAGGCCGTTTCATGGGCGAAGTCGCCATCCATATCCTGAATCCCGGATTCAAACTGCAATTCGCGCCCCCGTTCGTCGTCCCCGAATCAATGTCAGCCCGCCTTGACGACATATGGGCCGAGGAGAAGGGCCGACGCGGTGATCGTCTGACCAACGGCCGGATATATTCTCTTTATGACTACAGCCCAGATTGCCTCACGCTACAACCCGCCGAGTACCGCCATGTGTTGGCACGGCGTCGTGCCCCTGATCTGGTCGATGCAGGCTTGGCTATTCGTCCCGTCGCGGTTACCGGTGTCCTCCTTTGTGCCGATGGCTTGGTGCTCGGTCGCAGGGGAGACCAGGTCGCATCCGATGCCGGCCTGTGGGAACCTGCACCCGCAGGAGGACTCAACCGCCCGGACCCCGCGGCCCAGGTCCTGGAGGAACTTCGCGAAGAACTGGGCGTGAAATCGTCCGGCGTTGCTCCTCCCGAGGCGTGCGGACTCGTTGAGGACATGGAGAGCGGCGTTCACGACATTGTGTTTCGACTGCATACCACCGCCTCTGCCGAGGATATTCGGGCAACCCACAAGACATTGGGAACCAATGAATATGCTGAGTTGGCGATCGTGAGGAAGCCGGATGTGGCGGCATTTCTCGAAACCAACCACGGCCGTTTGCTGCCAGCGCTGAGCCCTATGCTGCGTCTGGTTGGGTTACTATAACCGTCTACGCACGGTGCCCGTAAGTCATAGAAATAAATTATTTTTCGGAGAGCTGTACTCAAGTTGGGTCAAGATATTTGTTTTCAAGCTCCTTTGAGTTCAGTCGCTCGGACACCGCGAACAGGAGTCACTTAATCAATTTTTCCAAGAGGTCGACAAAGCGCTGGTCGGAATTCTCAATTTCCGTCGCCAGATTGCAGGTCTGAAACACCGTGTCGCCGTCGTTCCCGAATACTTTCGTTAGTTTACCCCTTAACGCCCTTGCATCAGTGACAACCGTCGCAGTCTGATCGATTATCGGGAAAATATTCATTTTCCGATTGGGTTGATATGACAACACCGGAATAGCGGCGAGGGCGGCTTCTAGCAGAACCATCGTCGTCATCCCCATCACTCCATCGGCCTTCACCAGCAAATCCTCCGCCTGTTCGCCCGTTATCGATACCCGAACCCGGTCAGGGATGGCGATGCCAGCGAGCTTGTCATTCCACGTCGCCATATTTTCGCGGGGGTGGGGCTTAATCAAAACATTGACAGGCTCGTTCAGGCTCAAGTGCGAAAGCAGGCCGGCGATGGCCACAAACTGGTCAAATCCTCGGGTGTCGCCCGGATAGTCCTCCCGGATCGGTTCGGAGAAGAAGACGAGAGTCTTTTCCGGGTTCTCCGCTCGCTGTCCGCGCCGCCGTCTGATGGTCGACGTGCTGATCTGGAGATGCGGGTGCCCGACGACGTAAACCGGAACCGGAACGCCCTCATCCGCCATCAATTGGTCATAGGACCACCGGTCAATGACCGCGATCCGATCGGGGTAGATGAAAGTTCCGCCTGCCGGGCCGTCGGCGAACCGCTTTCTCAGGTTGGTCCAGCTGTCGATAACGGCCAGGGTCTTCACCCCTTCCTCGCCGAAGGTTTTCCACAATTTGCGATCGTAGGAACCAAACCCCGTCCCGGTGACGAGAAGATCGGTTTCGGCGGCGATTTCCGCGATGGATCGACTGTCGTCTGGATCAAGGTCGATCACGGCCTCTCCCTGTTCCCGCCAGATGTCGAGCGCCGGATCGGCGCCGGCGAAACCGACGTCGTGGCCCCTGTCCCGGACCAGATCGACGGCGGCGCCGATCATTCTGGCGGCGCCTGGATCATGGGCGGCGAAGGTAATACGAGGCACCGCTCAGTCCTTCTGTTCAGGGGCCCAGTCGCGGAGCTCATCAAGGTTGTCGGCCACCTTGTGAAAGGCCGTGGCGACATCGCTCAGATCATCTCGAGACATCGACGGATGCATCATTTCGTGAGTAAACAGGGTTTCGAAATGGGCTTTTTCCGTATTCGGGCATAGACCGCGTCGATAGGTCTGCTGGCCCCGATAGTGAGGACAGGTAAACGGACACCCGGTTTTCCCATAGGCGATTTTTTCCTGGAACATCGGCTCCAGGTAAATGGGCGGCACATAGCCCGCCCCCATCAACGTCCCTTCGCCTTCGCGCAGCTTGGTCGAGGGAAGCTCGGCCTTGACCGCGTCGACGAAGGTTGCACGCGGGATCCCTGTCGCCTCGGTATCGTAGGTCAGGGCATGAAAGTAATACACGTGATGGATGCCGTCTTTCGCCACCGGCATCGAAATTCCCGGAAGCCCTTTCAACTGGTTTTCGAGAAAAGAGATATTCCGACGCCGGGCCTCGATCAGTTTTGGCCCCTTGGCCAACTGGCATCGACCGATGGCGGCTTCGATTTCTCCCATACGAAAGTTGAAGCCGACCAGATTGACGATGTTCTCCACTCCACGGCGACCGGCGACGGCCTCGGCGTGATTGCGGATCAGACTGAGCCGCTCGGCCAGATCGGCGTCATTGGTGGTGACGACGCCCCCCTCGCCGGTGTGAATATGTTTGTGGTAATTAAGGCTGAACACGCCCATGTGCCCGAGCGTTCCCGCCATCCGGCCGTTGTAGGTGGCGAACGGAGACTGGGCGCAGTCCTCGATCACTATCAGGTCGTGATCGCGGGCAATGTCCATAATGGCGTCCATGTCGGCACTGTGGCCGAACAGATGGACGACAATGATCGCCTTGGTCCGCTCGGTAATCCGGCTGCGTATGCTTTCCGGCGACAGGCAATAGGTCTCGGGATCGATATCGGCGAACACCGGAACCGCGTTAAAAACGACGCTCGCCGTCACCGAAGCCATCATCGTGTAGGGAGAAACGATAACCTCGTCGCCGGGACCGATGCCGGCTGCGCCGGCGGCGGCGTAGAGGCCGCTGGTCGCCGAATTGACGGCGATTGCGTGCTTGGCGTTGAAGGCCTCGGCCCACGCCGCTTCGAAGGCCAAGACCTGAGGGCCGCCCATGAAATTGTCGTGATGCGCCCCCAGATAACGGGACAAAATTCCCGTATCGAGAACCGCGGTGACGGCGGCTTTTTCCTCCTCGCCGATGACCTGATAGGCCGGGAACAGGGTTTCCCGTACCGGTTTTCCGCCCAACAGCGCCAGATCACTCACATTCTTTCCCCTTCAATACTATCGAATCGGTACAGACCCTAGACCGCGAAGCAGTACTCCATCTCGGTGAAGCGGGCGCGCAGGGCCTTGACGGCGGGCTTCCAGTGACCGGCGGGTTTGGTGGCGCCGGCGCCGACGATCTCGGCGAGGAGGCCGGCGAGGTCGCCAAAATCGGCCTCCTTCATGCCGTAGCGGGTCATCTCCTGGGTCCCGGTGCGGACCCCGCTGGGGGCGGCGAAGCTGGGGTCGTCGGCGTAGGCCTGGGGGTTGGTGATGATGTTGTTGGCCTCGAGCAGGGCGGCGATGTCCTCGCCCCGGCCCCGGGCGGTGCGGATCAGCACCTGGTGGGTCTCGGTGAAGTCGCACCCGGGGTCGCCTTCCAGCGCCAGCCCGGCGTCGGCCAGCCCCCGGGCGAAGGCCTTGGCGTTGGCGATCACCTGTTTCGGGTAGTCGTCCCTGAACTCCAGCATTTCGTACGTCGCCCCCAGCAGCCCCAGCAGGGTGCCCAGGTGGTGGTTGGAGACGTGGCCGGGGAAGGCCCGGGATTCGACATGGCCCCACAGGGCGTCGAACGGCGAGCCGGGTTCGAAGTTGCCGAGCACCACCCCGCGTTGGGGCCCGAAGAAGGTCTTGTGGGTCGAGCCGGTGACGAAGTCGGCGCCCTCGGCGAAGGGGTCCTGGAAGTGGGGGCCCAGCAGGCCCAGCACGTGGGCGGCGTCGTAGTGGACCAGCGGCCGGGCCGGGTTGTCGCGGCCGAACTCGGCGTGGATGAAGTCGGCGATCTCGCGGATCGGCTCGCCGTGGATGATGACCGAGCGCCCGAAGACCAGCAGTTCGGGACGGCGGCGGGCGATCAGCTCCTTGGTCGCCTCGACGTCGATACGATGCGGATTGGCGGCCTGGAACGGGAAATGCTCGACCGCCGGGCGCCCGGTCCGCGGATCGTGGCCGACGTAGTTGCGCAGCGCCCCGGCGACCTGGGCGCTGAGGTGGCCGCCCTTGTTGAGGTCGTGGACCAGGACCCGGGCGATCGGTTGCGGGGTCTCGCCGGCGCGGTGGCGGTTGCGGAACTGCTTGACGGCGTCGTACACCGTGTCGTTGGCCATCTGGCCGCTGATCATCCTCGGTTCCACGTTGGCGCAGCCGAAGAAGGCGCGCAGCGCCGCCTTGAGCTCCTCTTCGCGCTCCATGATGAACGCGGTGCCCTTGTAGAAGCGGACGTCGGCGGCTTCGGGACCCAGCGCCTTGAGGCGGTTGTGCTCGTTGTAGCGGGCCGCGGGATCGGCGGCGATGAGCGAATCCACGAAGGCCGAGGTGGGTTGCTCCGAGGGGATCAGGTTGATGCACTCGGTGCGCCGCCAGCGGGTGTTGGCTTGTGACTCCTGGCCCAGGGCCCGGGCCCGTTGGGCCAGTTCCGAGGTCGCCGCCCGGGCCGCCGGCGGCGGCGCCCGGAAGCCGGTGTAGGGCCGCCCGTAGGGGGCCATCGGCCACAGGTTCTTCTCGACCAGCTCGGCGCTTACCGTCTTGCCCCGGGGGTCCTCGACCTCCAGCACCACCGGCCGCTCGGCCCGGTAGCGGATGTCGGAGCGGACCAGGGCGAGGCCGATCGGCCGCGTGTCGTGGTCCTCGCCCGGCGCCGCGGCGATGCCCTCGCCGCGAAAGCGGCTGAAGGGGACGCTGGTCCCCGAGGTCACGTAGCCGACGTGGACGCCCTCCAGGTGGGCCTTGAACCCGGCCCGCAAGGGCTTGCGGCCGCCGAACACGGCGAGCGGCCGGACGAGGTGGGACAGCAGCCGGTCCTCGATCGGCGTCTGCAGTTCGCCGCGGGCGATTTGGATGAACTCGCGGCGCTGTTTCTCGATCTCGCTCCGCCCCACGTAGTCGCCGCTGTCGGGCGGACGGACCGCGAAGCTGGCCATCGAGTTGGCGAAGATGGGGATCTCGTTGCCCTCCGGATCCTCGCCCAGCTCGTGGCCGTAGAGCGGCAGCCCGGCCTCCAGGCGCAGCGAATCCCGCGCCCCCAGGCCGACCGGCTGGGCGCCACGGTCGATCAGCGCCCGCCACAGTTCGACCGCCAGCGCGCGTTCCGGGAACAGCTCGAAGCACACCGATTCGCCGGTGTAGCCGGTCCGGGCGACGATCACCTCGCGGCCGGCGAAGAGGGCGGCACCTAGGCGGTTGCGCTTGTTCTCGGGAAGCCCGCCGGCGCCGACCACCTGTTCCAGGAGGCGGGAGGCCTGGGGGCCCTGGAGCGAGATCATGGCCAGTTCGCCGCTTTGGTCGGCGAGCTCGGCGCCTCCCGCGTCGAGGCCGGCGAGCCAGGCCCAGTCCTTGGCCAGGTTGGAGGCGTTGACCACCAGCAGGAAGTCCTCGCCGCCCAGGCGGTAAAGGTAGGCGTCGTCGACCGCCCCGCCGGCCTCATTAGCGATGAAGGTGTAGTGGGCCTGTCCCGGATCGAGGGCGCGGGCGTCGTTGGTCAGCGCCCGGCGCAGGAAGCCCTCGGCCCCGGGACCCCGGAGGCGGAACCGCCCCATGTGGGAAACGTCGAACAGCCCGGCCTCGCGGCGGGTCGCCAGATGCTCGCGGATGATCCCCGGGGCGTACTGCACCGGCATGTCCCAGCCGCCGAATTCCACCATCTTGGCGCCGTTCTCCACGTGCCAGCCGTGGAGCGCGGTCCGTTCGAGTTCGCTGCCGTCGGTATCAGTCAAGGCGAGGCCCTTCCCGTTTGCCGTTGTTCCCATCGCGCCGGGTTACGAATACCATATCGGCAGCATAATCGCTCGTGAACCGGCCGGGAAACACAACATGCTCCTGACCAAGCGGACACTCGACCGCCGCGCGTTCCTGGCTTCGCTGGGGGCGATCGGCATCTCGCTCCGCCGCCCCTTCGCCGGTCCCCCGGCGCCACTGACCAAGCCTGTTCCGGCGACGGGGGAACGGTTGGGGGTGATCGGCATGGGGTCTTGGCTGACCTTCGACGTCGGCGACAACGTCGCCCGGCGCACCAAGCGCCTCCAGGTGTTGCGGAGGTTTTTCGACCTCGGCGGGGCGGTGATCGATTCCTCGCCCATGTACGGCACCTCGGAGGAGGTGATCGGCTTCTGCCTGGAGCGTATCGCCGACAAACAGGCCCTGTTCTCGGCGACCAAGGTGTGGATCTTCGCCAAATGGCTTGGCGTCTTGCAGATGGAATCGTCGCAACGGCTGTGGGGCGGGGACCGTTTCGACCTGATGCAGATCCACAACCTGCTCAACTGGGAGGCCCACCTGGAAACCCTCCTCGAATGGAAGGCGCGGGGCCGGGTGCGTTACATCGGCGTCACCACGTCCCACGGCCGCCGCCATGGCGAGATGGAGGAGGTGATGGCCGGACAGCCGTTGGACTTCGTCCAGTTCACCTACAACATCCTCGACAGGGAAGCCGAGAGGCGGCTGTTGCCGCTGGCCGCCGAACGCGGCTTGGCGGTGATCGCCAACCGGCCCTTCCGGCGCGGCAATCTGTTCGACCTCTTCGAGCGCCATCCCCTTCCCGTCTGGGCCGGCGAGTTCGACTGCGCCAACTGGGCCCAGTTCTTCCTCAAGTTCGTGGTCTCCCACCCGGGGGTGACCTGCGCCATTCCCGCCACCCGGCGTCTCGACCATATGACCGAGAACATGGGCGCCGCCTACGGTCGTCTGCCCGATCCCGACCTGCGCCGGCGCATGATCCGTTACCTCGAAGACCTGTGAACGCAAATATTGGTGACAGTATACTTAATTAAGATTAATTAAGTATACTGTCACCAATATTTGTAGGGTAGGAAAACAGGTCTCCGCATGGAACAACGCTGGCGACGCGGGTTGCCCTTCCATTACGGCTGGGTGGTCGTCCTCACCGGGACGCTGAGCGTCTTCATCTGCATCGGGCTGGGTCGCTTCGCGCTGGGCATGCTGTTGCCGGCGATGGGCGCCTCGGTCGGTCTCAGCTACAGCGAAATGGGCTTCATCAGCACCGCCAACTTCATCGGCTATCTGGCGGCGGTGGTGGTTTCGGGCTACCTGACCGCAAGGCTGGGGGCGCGCATCCTGATCTTCGCCGGCCTGCTGCTGGTGGCGGTGACCATGATCCTGGTCGGTCGCGCCAACGGGTTCTACGAGATCCTGGTCTTCTACGTGTTGACCGGGATCGGCTCGGGAGCCTCCAACGTGCCGGTCATGGGGCTGGTGTCGCACTGGTTCGGGCGCGCCCACCGGGGCAAGGCGGCCGGCTGGATGGTCAGCGGCAGCGGCATCGCCATCGTCTTCAGCGGCATGCTGGTGCCGGCGATCAACAACGCCGTCGGGCCTGAGGGCTGGCGGACCAGCTGGACGGTGCTGGGGGCGATCTCGCTGGGGGGCGCCGTGGTCTGCGGGCTGCTGCTCCGCAACCGGCCCTCGGACATGGGGCTGGAGGCGGTCGGCGCCGCCCCGGCCCCGGTCGTGCGCCAGGCGCCGGTGCGCAAGTCCGGCCGCGGGACGCTGTTCCACCTGGGCGCCATCTATTTCATGTTCGGCTACACCTATCCGATCTACGCCACCTTCATCGTCACCACCCTGGTCGACGAGCGCGGTTTCACCGAATCGACGGCCGGTGTCTTCTGGGCCTGGGTCGGCTTCCTCAGCGTGTTCTCGGGGCCGCTGTTCGGCGCCCTGTCCGACCGCCTGGGGCGGCGGGCGGGGATGATGGTGGCGTTCACGCTCCACGCGGGTGCGTATTCGCTGGTCGCCGGGGGGCTGCCCGACGCCTTCCTCTATCTGTCGATCGGCCTGTTCGGGATCGCCGCCTGGAGCATCCCGACCATCATGGCGGCGGCGGTCGGCGACTACATGGGACCGGAAAAGGCGGCCGCGGCGTTGGGCCTGATCACCCTGTTCTTCGGCATCGGCCAGATTTCCGGACCGGCGGTGGCCGGGATGCTGGCCGAGGCCGCCGGCAGTTTCTCCGGCAGCTTCTTGATGGCGGCGGTAGTGGCCTTCGTGGCCGTCGTCCTCGCCCTTTTCTTGCGCCGTCCTCCGGGGGAATGCTAGGGATACGGCACAATGGATAAATCAATGGCCAGCCCGGCGGCGGCGGTGTCGGACATCCCCGATGGAGCCTCGGTCATGATCGGCGGTTTCGGCGAGGCCGGCAGCCCGATCGAGTTGATCCACGCCCTGATCGACCACGGGGCGCGGGAGCTGGTGGTGATCAGCAACAACGCCGGCAACGGCCATGTCGGGCTGGCCGCGCTGATCGAGGCGGGGCGGGTCGCCAGGATAGTGTGCTCCTTTCCCCGCTCCTCCAACTCGACGGTGTTCACCGACCTCTACCGGGCCGGCAAGATTGAGCTCGATCTGGTCCCCCAGGGGACGCTGACGGCGCGCATCCAGGCCGGCGGCGCCGGGATTCCGGCGTTCTACACCCCGACCGCCGTCGGCACCCCCCTCGCCGAGGGCAAGGAGGTCCGGGAATTCGAGGGCCGGGCGTATCTGCTGGAGCGCGCCCTGAGGGCGGACTTCGCGCTGGTCCGCTGCCACCTCGCCGATCGCGCCGGCAACCTGACCTACCGAATGACGGCGCGCAACTTCGGCCCCATCATGTGCATGGCGGCGCGGACCTCGATCGTCCAGGCCAAGCAGGTCGTCGATGCCGGGGACATCGACCCCGAACACGTGGTGACCCCGGGGATCTTCGTCGACCGGGTGGTGGCGGTCGCCGAGCCGGCCCAAGAAAGCCTGCTCATCGCCCAGGAGGCACGCTACCCATGAGCGCCGGCAAGCCAGCCCGGCTTGGCCTGTCCCGCGCCCAGATGGCGTGGCGGGCGGCCCAGGACATCGCCGACGGGTCTTACGTCAACCTCGGCATCGGGATGCCCGAGACGGTGGCCAGCTACGTCCCCGAGGGGCGGACCGTGGTCTACCATTCGGAGAACGGCGTCCTCGGCTTCGCCCCGGCGGCCGGGGACGACCCCGACGATCCCGAGTTGGTCAACGCCGGCAAGAAACCGATCGCCCTGGTGGCTGGGGCGAGCCTGTTCCATCACGGCGACAGCTTCGCGATGATGCGCGGCGGGCATATCGACATGTGTTTCCTCGGCGCCCTCCAGGTGTCCCACCAGGGCGACCTGGCCAACTGGTCGACCGGGGCCCCGGACGCGGTGCCGGCGGTCGGCGGGGCGATGGACCTGGTGGCCGGGGTCAAGCGGGTGCTGGTGCTGAGCGACCACACGACGCGGGACGGGGCGCCGAAGCTGGTCGCCGCCTGCGCCTATCCGCTGACCGGGCGCCGGGTGGTCGAGCGGGTGTATACCAATTTCGGGGTCTTCGACACCTCGCCCGACGGCTTCGTGGTCCGCGAGCTGGCGCCGGGCATCGGCAGGGACCGCGTCGCCGAGGCGACCGATGCCCCCCTCGTCTTCGCCGGCGAGCCGGCGACCATCGACACCCCCGAGCTCGATTGATATCAAGGAGCACGAAGTATGATATAGAAAATCCACCGCCCGGGAAAAGCCGAGGAGACCGAAGATGGCCCTATCGCAGTATTACACCCAGAACGAGGGCGGCGAGTACGCCTTCACCGTCGAGGCGCCGAAGATCAAGTTCGGGGTCGGCTCGCTGCGCGAGGTCGGCCAGGACGCCAAGGCGCTGGGCATGACCCGGGTCGTCCTGTTCACCGACCCCCGGGTGGCCAAGCTGGAGCCGGTGGCGACGGCCAGGGAATCGCTGACCAAGGCCGGCCTCGACGTCGCTCTCTACGACCAGGTGGTGGTCGAACCCACCGACATCTCGTTCAAGGACGGCACCCGCTTCGCCATCGACGGCAAGTTCGACGGCTTCGTCTCGGTCGGCGGCGGCTCGGTGATGGACACGTGTAAGGCCTCCAACCTGTATTCGACCTACCCGACCGACGATTTCCTCGACTACGTCAACGCTCCCATCGGCCACGCCCGCCAGGTCGAAGGCCCGACCACGCCCCACATCGCCTGTCCGACCACCTTCGGCACCGGCAGCGAATGCACCGGCCTGGCGATCTTCGACTTCCTGGAGATGGAGGCCAAGACGGCGGTCGCCAGCCCGCGCATCAAGCCGACCCTGGGGGTGGTCGATCCGGATTCGATCAAGACCCTGCCCGCCGGCGTCATCGCCGCCAACGGGCTCGACGTGTTCAGCCACGCCGTCGAGTCCCTGACCGCGCGGCCCTTCACCGCGCGGCCCGCCCCCGAGTCTCCCGACCAGCGGCCGATCGCCCAGGGCGCCAACCCCTACAGCGACATCGGCTGCCTGGAGGCGATCCGGCTGATCGGCGCCAACCTGGTCAAGGCGGTCAACGAGGAGGACCGGCTGGAGGTCCGCGAGGCGCTGATGTTCGCCGGCATGCTGGCCGGGATCGGCTTCGGCAGCGCCGGCTGCAACCTGCCCCACGGCATGTCGTACGCGGTCGCCGGCCTGGTCCGCGACTTCAGGGCCGAGGGTTGGCCCCAGGACCATCCCATGGTCCCCCACGGCATCGCGGTGATCGTCAACTCGCCGGCGGTGTTCCGCTTCACCGGCCCGGCGTGCCCGGAGCGCCACCTGTGGGCGGCCGAGGCGCTGGGCGCCGAGACCGAGGGGGTCAACAAGCAACCGGGCGAGATCCTGGCCGACAAGGTGATCGAGATCATGCGCGACACCGCCATCCCCAACGGCCTGTCCGGGGTCGGTTATTCCGAGGCCGACATCGCCAAGCTGACCGACAGGGCGTGGCCCCAGAAGCGGGTCATCGACAACGCCCCGGTCAAGATCACCAAGGACGAGCTGTCCGGGCTGTTCCGCGACGCCATTTCCTACTGGTAGGCCGACGGGGCAAGAGCCGCCGCGATGACCGAAATCAGGGCCGAAGCCGTCCCCCGGGCCGCCTTCGCCGCCGTTCGCTGCATCCGCGGCTTCGCCGCGATCGCCGATGGCCACGCGCCGTACCTGGGCGACGAATCCAAGATGCCCGGGGCGGCGGCCGAATACCTGTTTTTTCCCGACAACGAATCCGAACTGGCCGCCGTGTTTAGCGAGATGGGCCGCCTGGGGGTCAAGGTGACGGTGTCCGGCGCGCGGACAGGGCTCGCCGGGGGCGCGGTGCCGTTGGGCGGGGCGGTGGTGTCGCTGGACCGCTTCGACCGGCCGCTCGGCGTGCGCCATGACGAGGCGTCCGGCGAATGGCGGGTGACGGCCGAACCCCGGGTCACCCTCGGCGACCTCGGCGAATGGATCAAGAAGAAGAAGTTCCCCGGCCTCGAGGAGACCTGCGCCGAATCCCTCGAACGCTTCCGCCAGGACCAACAGGCCTACCTCTATCCCCCCGACCCGACCGAGATGAGCGCCTCGCTGGGCGGCACCGTGGCCACCAACGCCTCGGGCGCCGCCAGCTACAAGTACGGCCCGACCCGCGATTGGGTACGCCGGCTGCGGGTGATGACGGCCCGCGGCGAGGTGCTGGACATCCGGCGTGGAGAATACTTGGCCGACGACAGGGGCGAATTCACCGTCATCGCCGCCGACGGCGCGCCGACCGTCCTCAAAGTTCCCACCTACACCTGGGCGGCGACCAAGAACACGGCCGGGGTCTACGCCGCCCCAGGCATGGACCTGATCGACCTGTTCATCGGCTCGGAAGGCCTGTTCGGGGTCCTGACCCTGATCGAGGTGGCGCTGAGCCCCCGGCACGACACCATCTCGGTGGTCCAGTTCCTGACCTCGGACACCGCCGCCATCGACTTCGTGATCGCGCTTCGCGGCGATGGCGAGGTCGATCCCGAATTCATCGAGTTCTACGACGCCAACGCCCTGGCCCTGCTGCGCCACCGCCAGCGGGAGAACCCCAAGGCCATCGACATGCCGCCCATCCCCGAGACCGCGGGGGCGGCGATCTTCTTCGATCTGGCCTTCGACGCCGAGGCGCCGGGGGGCGCCTTCGACCGCCTGCGCCAAATCGCCGGCGCGTGTGGCGCCTCGCTGGCCGACTCGTGGGCCGGCTACGAGAGCCGCGACCTGGCCCGCTTCCGCCACTTCCGCCACGCCCTGCCGGAGACCGTCAACGCCATCATCGCCCGCCGCAAGAAGGACCACCCGGCGCTGCACAAGCTGGGCACCGACTTCGCGGTCCCCGACGCGGCGCTGTCCGAGATCTGGGAGTACAAGAAGTCGCGGCTGGACGAAAGCGGGTTGGAATGGGTCGCCTTCGGCCACATCGGCGACAACCACTTCCACGTCAACATCCTGCCCCGGGACCCCGGGGAGCTGGAAACCGGCCTCGCCCTGTACCAGGAGTTCGCGGCCAAGGCGGTCGAGCTGGGCGGCACGGTGTCGGCCGAGCACGGCATCGGCAAGATCAAGCGCAAGTTCCTCGGCATCATGTACACGCCGGCCCACCTGGCGGAGATGAAGGCGCTCAAGCTGGCGCTCGACCCCAGGGCTACGATCAACCCGGGGGATATCCTCGATGTTTAGGATCCTGGTCTGCGTCAAGCAGGTGCCCGAGGTCACCGACGTCACGGTCGATACGGAGACCGGGACCCTGAACCGCGAGGGGGTGGCCTCGATCCTCAACCCGTTCTGCGAATACGCGCTGGATTTGGCGCTGGAGTTGCGCCACGCCAACCCGCAGCGCGAGATCGAGATCGTCGCCGTGACCATGGGTCCGCCCCAGGCCCGCGCCGCCCTGATGCGCTGCCTGGAGATGGGCGCCGAGCGGGCGGTGCTGCTCACCGACCGCCGCTTCGCCGGCGCCGACACCTGGGCCACCGCCCTGACCATCGCCGGCATCGTCGGCAAGCTGGGCGACGACATCGACCTGATCCTGGTCGGCAAGCACGCCATCGACGGCGACACCGCCCAGACCGGCCCCGAGCTCGCCGAGTGCCTGGGCCTGCCCCAGGTGACCTACGCCGTCGACCTCGAGCTGGAAGGCGGGACGAAAAAAAAGGCCAGCCGCTGGATCCGGGTGCGGCGCGAGACCGAACGGGGCTACGAGGTCCTGCGCATGAAGCTGCCCGGCCTGGTCTCGGTCAGCCGTGGGGCGCCGCTGCGCCAGGTGTGCTCGCTCGACGACATCCTGGGGGCGCGCAACAAGGAGATCGCGACCATGACCGCCGACGACGTCGGCATCGCCGAGGCCGAGCTGGGGCTGGCCGGCTCGCTGACCCAGGTGGTCAGGATCTTCCCCCCGCCGGCCCGCGCCGGGGGCGAGGTGATCGACGGTTCGGACCCCGGCGAGGCGGCCCGCCGGCTGGTCGGCTTCCTCAGGGAACGGGAGCTCGTCTAGCCATGCTGGAGGTGGACGCCACCCTGTGCGATGGCTGCCGGCTGTGCGAGAAGAACTGCCCGTTCGGGGCCATCGTGGTGGTCGAGCAGGCCTCGGGCGACAAGCTGGCCGAGGTCCTGGACACCTGCACGCTGTGCGGCGCCTGCCTCAACGTGTGCGCCCCCAAGGGGCTGACCATCCCGCGCAAGACGGCCTCGGCGGAGGAACTGGCCAGCTACTCCGGGGTCTTCGTGTGGGCCGAATGCGAGGACCACGACGGCGCCCTGGTGCCGCGCCGGGTGGTCCTGGAACTGCTCCACAAGGGCCGCCAGCTGGCTGAGGCGCTGGGCGAGCCGTTGAGCGCGGTGGTCCTCGGCGATAAGCGGCCGATGGAGCTGGAGGGGTTGTTCGCCCACGGCGCCGACGCCGTCATCCGCTACCGCCACAAGTACCTGGAGCGTTACGCCACCGACAGCTACGCCACCGTGGTCTCGGCGATCGTCGCCAAGAAGGCGCCCTCGGTGTTCCTGCTCGGGGCGACGCCCCAGGGCCGCGACCTGGCGCCGCGCGTCGCCGCCCGGCTGCGGCTGGGGCTGACCGCGGACTGCACGGGGCTGGAGATCGACGATGCGCGGCAACTGATCCAGACCCGGCCCGCCTTCGGCGGCAACATCATGGCCTCCATCGTCACCCCCTACACCCGGCCCCAGATGGCCACCGTACGACCCAACGTGTTCGGCGTCGGGACGCCGAGGGAGGGCGCCGGGGGCGAGGTCGAGGACTTCGACGTGGTGCTGTCCAAGGGGCTGATCCGGACCCGTCTGGTCGAGGACCAGAGCCTCGCCGAGGGTGCCGGGCCGGGGATCGAGGAGGCGCCGGTGGTGGTCGCCGCCGGGCTCGGTTGCCAGCGGCCCGAGACCCTGGAGCTGATCGGCGAGCTGGCCGGACTGCTGGGCGGCGTGGTGGCCGGCTCGCGGGCCATCGTCGAGCGGGGCTTGATCCCCCACACCCGCCAGGTCGGCCAGTCGGGGACCACGGTGTCGCCCGACCTCTACATCGCGGTGGGCATCAGCGGCGCCGTCCAGCACCTGGTCGGGATGAGCTCGGCCAAGACCATCGTCGCCATCAACAGCGACCCCGACGCCGCCATCTTCAAGGTCGCCGACCTCGGCATCGTCGGCGACGCCCAGGAAATCCTCCCCGCGCTGATCCGCGAACTGAAAGATATCGGTAAAGATTAAATGGTGACTGTATATAGTTTTTTGGAGATTAATTGGTGACTGTATATAGTTTATTGGCGGCGGAATATCCTCCCGCCAATAAACTATATACAGTCACCAATTAATCTCCAAAAAACTATATACAGTCACCATTTAATCTTTACCGGACGATCCATCGTCTGGCCTCCCATCGCCAGTTGTGGTATCGATTTTCCGAGCCCGCGGACACAGGGAGGACCGTCATGAAAGGCGAAGCGCCGGCGAAACACGAACTGGACCCCATCGAAATCGCCAGCCGCGACGAGATCGCGGCGCTCCAGCTCGAACGCCTCAAATGGACCCTCGGGCACGCCTACCACAACGTGCCCCACTACAAGAAGGCCTTCGACCGCGCGGGCGTCCATCCCGACGACATGAAGGAGCTCGGCGACATCACCAAGTTCCCGTTCACGGTCAAGGACGACCTGCGCCGGAACTACCCCTTCAAGATGTTCGCCGTGCCCCGCGAGCAGGTGGTCCGCATCCATGTCTCCAGCGGCACCACCGGCCAGCCGACGGTGGTCGGCTACACCAAGACCGACATCGACAACTGGGCCGACCTGATGGCCCGCTCGATGCGCGCCGCCGGCTGCCGGCCCGGCGACATCTGCCACGTCTCCTACGGCTACGGTCTGTTCACCGGCGGCCTGGGCGCCCATTACGGGGCCGAGCGGCTGGGCTGCACGGTGATCCCGGTGTCGGGCGGCATGACCGTGCGCCAGGTCCAGCTGATCCAGGACTTCAAGCCCGAGGTGATCATGGTGACGCCGTCTTACATGCTGGCCCTGGGCGACGAGTTCGAGCGCCAGGGCATCGACCCCCGCTCGACCTCGCTGCGCGTCGGCATGCACGGCGCCGAGCCGTGGACCGAAGCCATGCGCGAGGAGATCGAATCCCGTTTCGACATGCACGCCGTCGACCTCTACGGGCTGTCCGAGGTGCTCGGCCCCGGGGTGGCGTGCGAGTGCGTCGAGACCAAGGACGGCCTGCACGTGTGGGAGGACCACTTCTACCCCGAGATCATCGACCCGGCGACCGGCGAGGTGCTGGCCGACGGCGAGCACGGCGAGCTGGCCTTCACCTCGCTGACCAAGGAGGCGTTCCCCATCATCCGCTACCGGACCCGGGATCTGACCCGCCTGGAGCCGGGCACGGCGCGCTCCATGCGCCGGATCATGAAGGTCACCGGGCGCTCCGACGACATGCTGATCATCCGCGGCGTCAACGTGTTTCCCAGCCAGATCGAGGAGCTGATCCTCAAGGACGACTGCCTGTCGCCCCACTACGTGCTCGAGCTCCACTCCAAGGGCCGCCTGGATTCGCTCGAAGTGGTGGTCGAGGTCAAGCCCGAAATGGCCGACGCCGGCGACGAGATGCGCCGCAAATGCGCCCACCAGCTGAGCCACGAGATCAAGTCCCGCATCGGCATCACCGCCGACGTCCGCATCACCGACGTTGGCGCCATCGAACGCTCCGCCGGCAAGGCGAAGCGGGTGATCGACCTCCGCAAGGGGGGGTAAAGGGGGCGGCTTCAGTTGGCCGTGTCGACGCTGATGAGTCGAAAGCCGATTAAACTGATATTGGTATTTAGTGCTGGCTTCCCGAAATACCATGAAACAGGAGAGTCAAGGAAAGGACCAAGCTCCTTCAGCCATTCCAATTTTTATACGGAACACGAAAGCTTGTTGTGGTGCCATCGCCAGAGTATGTCGTTTCGATGGTTATTTTTTCCAAACCACACGACTGTAGCGTCACCGGCTTAGGGCTATTGCCGTAACTGAGAAGCAAACCCGAAGGGTTGTTAAGATTCCCTCGTACTTTTACCCACGGATTTGGAAGTCTACCTTCATTCGGATAATACCATTTCGGTAGCGCCGCTATGCGTTGTCCGACATCTAGAACCCAATTGAAATTTCCCTCAGGAACTGGCGATGTCTTTGGCGTGTTGATGGCCTTCACTGCGTTCGCAAGGTCACGGGAGATAAACATAAAATGTACAAAGTGCAATCGTAAATCTCGAGCGAACGAAAAGGCAGTATCTTCGTTACCGTGAACCTTAGGATAAGGCCCTAATGCCCCATCAGGCAACATCGTTTCAACGAAATACCCAGGAGCACAGAATTTTTCGCTATGGAAAAAATGCCCCCTAAGCCTTCCATGACTGTGTTTTAAGTGATTTGTAGAAACGCGCAATAATCTACGGTAGGATTTATTGTTATTAATAAATGATTTGTATCGTGCATTACTATTTCTTTGTTCTTTGGTAAGAAAAAAACACAGCAGTATCATTTTGCAATCGTCAACGACGTGTTCGTACATCGCATAAATAAATTCTTTCTGAGCGGTTAGCAAACTATCGTCCCATTCTTTGTTGCGGTTGCTGAATTCAAACTCCTCTTTAAAGGTGACCTCCAATACCCCAAGCACTTTCTCCAACTTGGCGCGCACATGGGAAACTGATTCATTGTAAATCCCAAGGGGGTGTCGAAGTGAGTGATTCTCGAAATATAATGGTTTATTGAACTCACTGCCCAGCGTACGCACAGCGGGCGTGCAGAGTTCAAAAGGGGCATTTAGTTTCATTCGCATTACAATTAATATATGATAGGAGGCAAAATTCACTACCTCTTGTATATTATTTTGAATTCAATGTACATAATCGTATCTAGGGACGCATATGGGGACAGTATATGATTTAGCTTCTTAGGCAACGTGACCTATACCACGTAAATAATTAACTGTCCTCTGACATCGCTCTGTCCAGGCCTTGCGTAATGCACAATAGCCAAGATCTGGACATCCCGCTTAGCCCTTATCCTGCTTTGATTCGAGACACGGATGGACACGGATGAACACGGATCGCTGGGTCTGGGTCCGTTCATCCGTGTGTATCCGTGTCCATCCGTGTCCATCCGTGTCGCCCTTCCCCTTTCCCTGCCACTCCGCTACGCTGAAGACGTGAAAACGAAAGGACCGCGGCCATGTCTCGCGCCTTGAAAATCAGGCGGATCGGCAACTCCCTTGGCCTCATCCTGTCCGAACAGATCAAGAGAATGGGGTTGGGGGAAGGGGATATGCTCTATGCCGTCAGGACCAAGGACGGCATCCGCGACGACGGCTCTCAATCCGTCGCCGTCACAGGCCGAGGTAGGCTTCCTTGACCTTTTCGTTGTCGAGCAGGGCCTGGCCGCGGTCGGAAAGGGTGATGGCGCCGGTCTCCAGCACGTAGCCGCGGTCGGCGATCGACAGCGCCATGTTGGCGTTCTGCTCGACCAGCAGGATGGTGGTCCCGGCCTCGCGCAGGGCCTCGATGGTGCGGAAGATCTCCTCGACCAGCAGCGGCGCCAGGCCCATCGAGGGCTCATCCAGCAGCAGCACCCGGGGATCCGCCATCAACGCCCGGGACATGGCCAGCATCTGCTGCTGGCCCCCCGACAGCGTCGCCGCCAGCTGGGTGCGCCGTTCCTTGAGCGCCGGGAACATGGCGTAGGCCTTCTCCAGCCCGGCGGCGGTCTCGGCCCGGCCGCGGGCGAAGGCGCCCAGCCGCAGGTTGTCCTCGACCGCCATCGGACCGAACACCTGACGCCCCTCGGGAACCTGGACGATGCCCAGGGCGACCCGCCGCGCCGCCGGCAGGCGGGTGATGTCGGCGCCGTCGAAGCGGATGCTCCCGGCGCTGGCCGGCTCGATCCCGGAGATGGTCCTGAGCAGGGTCGTCTTGCCGGCGCCGTTGGCGCCGACCAGGGCCACCAGCTCGCCCTGGTCGATGGCGATGTCGATGCCCCTGAGCGCCTGGATGCGCCCGTAGTGACAGGTCAGTCCCTCGGTTTCCAGCAGCATGGCGTTGCGTTCATAGCCCTCGACGCTATTTCAGGCAAGCGTCCCCGCGCCTTCAGGAGCCGGGGGGCGCGGCGTCGGCCCGGGGCGGGCCGCCTTCCTCGAACCGTCGCAGCGCCCAGGCGATGCTGGGGAAGGCCAGCTCCGGCCACGGGATGTCGGGCCATGCGAACAGGGCGACCTCCTGGCTTTCGAGGCCCGGGGCGCAGTCGGGCGAGGTCATGCGGGCGCGGTGGACGATGTAGACCTGGCTGATCCGCGGGATCTCGTAGATGCCGAGCAGGCCGTCGATCTCGATCCTGGCCCGGGCCTCCTCCCACGCCTCGCGGGCCGCCCCCTCGGCGGTCGATTCCTCGACCTCCATGAAGCCGGCGGGGACGGTCCACAGGCCGAGGCGCGGCTCGATCGCCCGCCGGCACAGCAGCACCCGGTCCTCCCACAGGCACACCGCGGCGACGATGATCTTCGGGTTGTCGTAGCGGATGTAGCCGCAGTCGGGACATACCAGGCGTTCCCGGTTGTCCCCCTCGGGCACGGTCCGCTTGGTCGGGCCCACCTTGGGCTTGGTGCTCATCGGGCGAGTTTGGCTCCGGACACCCCCCGGGGCAAGCAAAGGTTAGCGCCGGCGGTCGCGAAAAGTTATCCACAAACCACCATTATTCCATTTATAATAGGGAGTTGGTGCAGTTATACCAAGGGGGGAAGACGATGTCCGACCGGAAGGCTCTCCAGCAGGCGTTTTCCGAACCCAGGTCCTGGGACTACGAGGAGGCGACCTTCCTCGGCTCGATGCGGTTCTCATCGCGGATGGGTCTTTTCGTGCTGTTCGGGCTGATCGCCCTGGGGCTGGCCGGGGGCGCCTATTTCCATGCCGACAGAACGCTGGGCGCGGCCACGGACGACCTCGCCCGCGCCAACCGGATGGCGAACCTGGCGGCGACGGTGGAAAAGAAGGCCTGGCAGCTGCGCAACAACGAGAAGTACTTCCTGCTCGGCAAGGGCTCCCAGTACGTGGCCAGCCACGAGGCCGGGGCGGCGACGCTGTCGGCGGCGCTCAACACCCTGTACGAGCTTCCCGAAACCGAGCCGGTGGGCAAGCAGATCACCACCATCAACGAGGGCCTGGCCCTGTACACCGAGGAGGTCCTGGCCCTGGTCAAGGCGGAACAGAAAAGCCTCGGCCGCCTCGACGAGATCTTCGCCTACATGGTACCCAGCCTGATCGGCCTGTCCGACTTCGCCAAGGGCCAGGTGGCCGCCGCCGCCAAGCGCCAGGCCTGGGCGCGGACCTTCGTCCGCCTGCTGTTGCCCGGCGCCCTCGCCGCCCTGCTGCTGTTCGTGGTCCTGTTCGGGCACGTCCTGATGCGCGGCTTCACGGCGCCGGTGCGCGCCGTCGCCGAGGCGACCCGGAAACTGTCCCACGGCGAGGAGGACGTCGTCATCCCGGTGCTCGGCAACCGCGACGAGCTGGGCGACCTGGTCCACGCCCTGACCGAACTCAAGGCCAAGCTGACCGAGTCGGCGCAGCTCCACGACGAACTGGAGGCGGCCCGCGGCGAGCTCAACGACGGCAAGGCGACGTTGGCCGAGGCGGAGTGGCTGCGCAAGGACAAGGAGGACGCCCTGGCCGAGGCCGAGAAACTGCGCAAGGAGTTGGAGACGACCCGCCGCGAGGCCGAGAATGGCGAGGCCGCCTCCATCGAGGCCGCCCTGCTGCGCATCGACCTCGAGGCGACCAAGGCCGAGCTCGAGAAGAGCGAGGCCGACAACAGGGAGGCCGCCTCCATCGAGGCCGGCGCGCCGTTCCCCCAGGCCGAGGCCGGGGAAGCCGCGGAGCCGGCGTCACGGACCCACGCCGGCACCATCTCGACACTCAGCCTCAAGGTCACCCGGGCCTCCCAGGACGCCTCCACCGCCGCCTACGAGGCCGAAAGGACCGGCGCCCTGATCAAGGGCCTGACCAGCGCCGCCGACAAGATCGGCGACGTCGAGAACCTGCTGGTGGCGATCGGCGAACAGACCGACTACCAGGCCGACAGACCCGAGCCCAAGGAGGACCGCGGCGAGGACAAGGCCGACAACCTGGTGCTGCTGACCTCGGAGTACCGCAGCGCCCTCGAGATGGCCGACAAGGGGGGCGACGCCGTCGGCCGGCGCTTCGATTCCATCCGCGCCACGGCCAGCCAGGTGACCTGGGCGATCAAGGACATCGCCGACACCATCAACGGGGTCAAGGAGATCGCCGTCGAGATCGCCTCGGTCTCCTCGGCCGAGGCCCTCAGGATCACCAACGAACTGCTGAAGCAGTCGGAGCACCTGCGCGGGATGCTCGACAACCTGGTCGGCAGCATCGACGGCAAGCCCCAGGACCAACCGGCGTCCGAACCCGAACCCCCGGAGGCCGAATTCAAGCCCCCGTCGCAGGCGTAACCTCTTAACGGTTCGATGTCAGGGCGGCGACGCCGGGCAGGTCCTTGCCCTCGAGCCATTCCAGGAAGGCGCCCCCGGCGGTCGAGACGTAGGAGAAGCCGTCGGCCGCCCCGGCATGGGACAACGCCGCCACCGTGTCGCCGCCCCCGGCCACGCTGAGCAGCCGGCCGGCCCCGGTGAGCCGGGCCGCGGCCCGGGCGACGGCGTTGGTGGCGGCGTCGAACGGCGGCGTCTCGAAGGCCCCCAGCGGCCCATTCCACAGCAGGGTCCGGCACTCGGCCAGCCGTTCCTCCAGGTCGGCCGTCGACCGCGGGCCGATATCGAGGATCATCGCCCCGGCGGGCACCGCCCCGACCGCCACCGTCTCCCAGGGGACCCCTTCGGCCAGTTCGCCGGCGACCACCACGTCGCCGGGCAGCACCACCTCGCAGGCGGCCCGTTCCGCCGCCCCCAGGATGGCCCGCGCCGCCGCCGCCATCTCGCGCTCGCACAGCGAGGCGCCGACCTCGATCCCCTGGGCGTGGAGGAAGGTGTTGGCCATGGCGCCGCCGACGATCAGCACTTCGACCCGCTTCACCAGGTTGCCCAGGGCCTCCAGCTTGGTCGAGATCTTGGCCCCCCCGACCAGCGCCGCGACCGGGCGCCGGGGCGTGCCGAGGGCGCCTTCGAGGGCCTTCAGCTCGGCCTCCATCAGCCGCCCGGCGGCCGCCGGCAGCAGCCTTGCGACGGCTTCGATGGAGGCGTGGGCGCGGTGGGCGCAGGAGAAGGCGTCGTTGACGTAGACCTCGGCGAGGGCCGCCAGGCGGCCGGCGAAGGCGGCGTCGTTGGCGGTCTCCTCGGGGTGGAAGCGCAGGTTCTCGAGCAGCGCCACATCGCCGTCCCCCAGGGCCCCGGCCACCGCCTCGGCGGCCGCTCCCACGCAGTCCTCGGCGAACGCCACCGCCCGTCCTCCCAGCGCCGCGCCCAGGGCTTCGGCGACCGGACGCAAGCTCAGCGAGTCCACCACCTGCCCCTGGGGCCGCCCGAGGTGGGAGACGACGATCACCCGCGCCCGGCGATCGGCCAATTCGCGCACCGTCGGCACGGTGCGCTCGATGCGGGTGGCGTCGGCGACGCGGCCGTCTTTCATCGGCACGTTGAGGTCGGCGCGGAGCAGCACCCGGCGGCCGGCGACGTCCAGGTCGTCGATGGTCTTGAAGGCGTTCATCTGCGAATCCCCGGTTGGCTTATACCAAGGGGCACTGATAATGACCCATAGAGATCACCTCGGCGTGCCGCCGGGTAGGAGGAAAGCCGCCGGCGATGCGGTGACATCGTCA
>CAZWEZ010000022.1:0-42959 GCA_964632795.1 uncultured Thalassospiraceae bacterium
GGTGACATCGTCAAGGCTTTTCGACGCCCTCCGGCGGTACGCCGAGGCGACCGGAACGGCGGCTTTCCAAGGCTTTCGGACGTCGTCGCGTGGCCCTTGTGATGGGCCGCCATCACGGCGGACCACGCTCCTAGCCGAAAGCCTTGGAAAGCCGTCTCTATGGGTCATTATCAGTGCCCCTTGGTATTAGGCCGCCATCAGGCCGGGGCGGGGACACCTCCACGGCATCACGGGGCCGCAAACGCCGGCGAAGGCGTTGCCGGCCAGCCCCAGCCCCTGCAGGCGTCCGGGCGGCTCGCCCGGCATCGCGATGCCCAGGCCTTCGGCGGGCCGGAACCCGAAGGGCCGGTAGTAGCGTCCGTCGCCGACCAGCAACACCCTCCGGTGGCCGGCCTTGCGCGCGCCCTCGAGGCTGCGCCGGATCAGGCCGGCGCCGATGCCCCGGCCGTGGCGCTCCGGGGCCACTGCAAGCGGCCCCAGCAGCAGCCCCGGGGTCCTCGCCGCACCGATGGTCACGGGCCAGTATGCGATGGTGCCGACGATGGCGGACCGGTCGCGGGCGACCAGGCTCAGGCCGTCGACCGGGGCCACTCCCCGGCGGTAGCGATAGGAGGTCTTGGCGTGTCGTTCGGGGCCGAAGGCCACATCCAGGAGTCGCTCGATGGCGGCGTCATCGTCGGGGTGCTGGTCGGTGATGTCGTACATCGCGGTTTCCTCGCTGGTATCAGGCGGGCTGGCCGAGGAAAGCGGATCGGAAGATAGGGGGGGAATCAGGACCGCTTCGCTCAGACTCGGACGGCGGCGCGCCGGGGGCGCGTCGGCAACGCTCGTCGTCGTCGGATGCGAAGCGGCGTCATGGGTGTCCTCCGAAGGCCGGGGGTTGTCGGCCATTTCCCAGCCGATGTCAAGAGCCGGACCACCGTGCGAACAGCTCGTGTTCGATATCCAGGTGGTCGAGCGCCTTGCCGAGGGTCTGGCGGACGATGTCGGTGATGGTCGCCGGCTTGTGGTAGAAGGCCGGGACCGGGGGCAGGATCACGGCGCCGAGGTCGCAGGCCTTGACCATCAGTTCCAGGTGGCCCTTGTGGAGCGGGGTCTCGCGCACCAGCAGGACCAGCGGCCGGCGTTCCTTGAGGGTGACGTCGGCGGCCCGCACCAGGAGGGTGTCGGCAAAGGAATTGGCGATCCCCGACAGGGTCTTCATCGAACACGGGGCGACGATCATGCCCCGGGTGCGGAACGAGCCGCTGGCCACCGCGGCGCCGACGTCGCGGGGGTCGTGGACGACCGTGGCCAGGGCCCCCAGCTCGTCGAGCGTGGTCCCGGTCTCCACGCCAAGCGTCCGCTCGGCGGCGGTGCTGACCACCAGGTGGACCGGCTGGCCCAGCTCGTTGAGCACCTTCAGCATCTCGACCCCGTAGACGGCGCCCGAGGCGCCGGAGATGCCGAGGACCACGGGCAAGGTCATGGAACGCCTCCGTTGGCTGAAACCCGGGCGATGATGGCCGTTCCCGGGCTTCGAGACAAGACGGCTCGTGCCTCGGGTCACTGATATGGTGGTAAACTCCAGCCATGATCCAAATAACCCCGTCCATCAGCATCGATGAAAGCGAGATCGAAGAACATTTCATCCGCTCTCCCGGTCCTGGCGGGCAAAAAGTGAACAAGACCGAGAGTGCGGTTCAATTGCGCTTTGACGCTCGGCATTGTTCCGCTCTGTCCAATGCGGCGTTATTGCGACTGAAATCGCTCGCAGGTAGGCGCATGACAAAAGACGGGGTCATTGTCGTCACCGCCAACCGATTCCGCACCCAGGAACAAAACCGCCGAGATGCGCTGGACCGACTGGTTGCTTTAATCCGAGAAGCGGGTGAGCCCCCGAATTACCGGCGCCCGACCAAACCGACCAGGGGTTCCAAACAACGCCGCCTCGACAGCAAACGACGGCAAAGCGATATCAAGAAGGGCAGAGGCAAGGTTAGCCGGCTTGAATAATCGGGTTCATTATCAGTGACCGCTGGTATCAATTATCCTTCTCCAGGCGGACGATCCGGCGCAGGCCGTCGAGGGCCAGGTCGCGGAGGTCCGAATCGTAGGGCGCGGCGGGAAAGACCACGTAGGCCGGGCGCTTGAACATCGGTTTGCGGGGGACCCGGAACAGCCGTTTGTCGGCGATCAGCGGGCGCACCACCCGTAGCGGGAAATAGCCCGCCCCCCCGTTCTCGAGGACGTACTGGAGCCCCAGCGAACCGAGGCCGACCGTGATCGCGGGCATCTGGACATCGGGGAAGGCCTGATTGATGATTTGCGACGAAGACCCGGTCCGGCGTAGTGCCGGGGAAATCCACGGCGAGGAGAAAGCGACAGGAAAGCTGCGTCTGAATGCAGGAAAATATGATAAAATGGGTTTCCAGGCGCAGTCAAACCTCCAAAATCAGACCTTCCGATGGTTGCTGGAAAATATGGCTACCCCGGAGGGTGCCATAATGGTATGACTTCCATGGAAATAGAGGCTATCTGGGGAATGTCAGCTAAAGGGTCGCCTGCTTGCCATCACGGAGTCGGAAGACATACTCTACGTCTTAGCCACCTCAGGAGGGACTACAGCCACGCCAGACAATCTCATCGAAAGTGGACCACTTCGATCAAGTTTGTTGCCATTTGGCGAAGCTTAGTTTTCGTTTCCGCGCACATTTTTTACCTAGACGATTCAGAGGCTTTTGGCGTCGGCGAAATTTTAGTTTTACTTCAAAGGGGCAGATATAATGGCAAGGAACCAAAAAAACCCTAGCAAGTCATCTCAACCTCGCGGTCCAGCGACGGTTCGAACTAATCTGCTAAAGCCGAATCCACACAATCCACGGAAGCTATTTGACCCACTGCCGTTGAAGATCCTTAAAGAATCGATCGCAAAGGTCGGCATCCTTGTTCCGCTTACTGTTTTCAAAGCCAAGGGATCTGATCATTTCACGATACTGGATGGACAGCGCCGTTGGATATGCGCACAGCAGATCGCGTTAACAGAAGTCCCAATCAATGAAATATTTGAACCAACGACCGCTCAAAACATCGTCACGATGTTCCAGATTCATAAACTTCGAGAAGATTGGGAGCTTATGCCGACGGCGCTCAAACTCGGCGTCCTTATGCATGAACTTGATGAAAAGAAAGATAAGCCGCTCGCCGAACTAACCGGACTCGACGTTGCTGTAGTAACGCGATGCAAAAAGCTTCTTTGGTACTCTAGTTATTACCAAGAAATGATGCTGTTTGCTGATCCAACAGAGCGAATCAAGGCTGATTTTTTTATTGAACTATATCCAATATTAACCGACCGGTTTGTTTCTAGAATGGAATGGTACAGGCGTGACGAGTTTATTAAACGCTTCTTATTCAAATATCAGAATAAACTCTCCGAATTTCGCTCAGTGACGGACTTCCGAAAGATCAAGCAATTCATCAGCATTGCCCGTGCAGCGGGCCAAGAAAAGCAATTTGAAAAGAAATTCAAAGAGTTTGTATTTAATGACGAAATTGGAATTTCCCAATTAGAAATTGGTGCTGCCCGTAAGCACCGCGAAGTTGGAAAGCTTGTAAAAATATTAATCGGACTTCACGCCGATCTACAGAATCTTAAAGTATCAGAATTTTTTGGCGAAGAAGAACTCTGGGCGGAACTCGAAAAGCTTGCCAAGCTTATAAAGCGGAAGCTTGCCGAAGCAGATAGGCGTTCTCGATGAAACGGCCGCTTCGGCGCGGTACTGCGCTCTCGAATAAGAGAATTGCAGGATGGATCGAGGACGGTCGTTTTTATAGACACCCCCCTGATGCTTCTGCAATCACGGAGTGGTTAGAACAATTTTCGAAATCAGACCAGGATGTTGCTGCGCGCTTGCTCGACTGTGTGCAGGTCGTATCTGAGCAGATAATTCATGTAGGCTACCGAAGCGCCCTTAATAATTTAATGGGTTGGCACATCAATCCTGATTGTCGGGGAGAAAGGTGGCTTTTTGTCGGTTTTGGAGGCTCTGGTGAAAGCGGCCAAGCAATGCTGCGGATTTTCCGCGAGGCAAACCAAATGACATCTTCGACTCATGACGACCTGTTCTGTGGAGCCACCGAACTCCCTGCAATGGAACTTACTGCTGCGGATCACGTCGTCATTATAGATGATTTTTCTGGTACAGGCAGGCAGTTACGCGTGTCATGGCCGACTCTACTTGAGCTTATTGGTGCAGATGCTTCATGTCACGTTATCTTGACCGCTGCGACGGCTAAGGCTATCTCGGTTATTCAAAAGTTAGAAAATCTTTCACTAAAAGTTCACATTACCTTGGAAGAAGAGGACAATATATTCAGTTCAGAATGCAAATACTTCAATAAAACAGAAAAATTGTCTGTAGAAAAATATTGCAAAAGAGCAAATCGCAAAACTCCCAAGGGGTTTGGCTGTTGTGGATTGCTTTTTGTTCTGAGTCACAAAACGCCAAATAACACGATCCCGATATTGCACGCGTATCACAATGGGTGGCATGGCCTATACCCGCGAGTTTTACCAGCACCATGACCATTGATTTCACATATATGGGAACTAAGCGCCAGATTGCTGGGCAAGTAGCTGAAGTTATTTCCCGAGCTCCCCCTGGCCCGCTGCTTGATGCATTTGCTGGGATATCAGCCGTAGGAACGGCCGTTGAACCAGAGCGGTCTGTTTGGTGCAACGACATTCAATACTTTGCTTACAACGTAGCACGATCATATTTTACCGCTCGCCACCCGCCGAAAGTAACGCCCGAGGCGGTCAGTAAATGCCGGTATCTTTTCGAGAAAAATCGGAAAGTTCTCTGTCATACTTTAGAATCTGTGCTTGCCAGAGAGAGGCGAGCATACGATTCCGTTGATCTCAACCAGATCTGCAAAGTTTCTAACCACCTTAGAAAACGAAGTGTAGCAGCCTGCGCTGAGCAGTTACGGATAGCTTATCGCCTTGATCGACAGCGTTTTCCGTATTGCCTTTTCACGGGTGCTTATGCTGGCGGATACATTGGTCTAAAACAAGCAACAGAGATCGATTCACTGCGCTTCGCAATTGATAGCCTTGCTTGTCAGAATTTGATAAATGCTGATACCCACAGATGGATGATACTTGCACTTTGCCGCGCCCTCGCGAGAGTCGCGAATACCACAGGCCACTTTGCTCAATACTTAGCTGTTAAAGAACATACCAAACACCGATTTCTCGCAAAACGACGTAGATCGATTTGGCTGGAGTGGCAAAGTGCGCTTGACGGCATGTACCCACACGGGACCAAGGAGTGGCGGCGAACGAATCGTGTTTTTCGGAGTGAGGCCATTCATCTTCTACGACGATTATCGCGACATAAGGTCCAACCATCTGTCGTCTATTGCGATCCACCCTACACGAGCGATCATTACTCACGCTACTACCATTTGGTAGAAACGCTTTTGTTGTATGATTACCCTAAGATCGAATCAAAGGGGCAATATAGACCCGATCGGTTTTATTCTTCGTTTTCGATCAAAACCCAAGTATATCAGGCTTTTAAAGACTTGATCAAAGCCGCTTCACAATTAAAATCAACACTTGTCTTGAGTTACCCAGACTGTGGGCTGCTATCAGATCCTCGAGAGATTCTTGTTCAGCTATTGCAAGAACAGTTTCCTAAGGTGGAAGTGGCTGCAGAGTTGCCTCATGAGCATTCAACCCTTGGAGCATCAAACGGTGTTGAAAGTTCCCGGGTCACGGAGTTGCTGTTTTTGGCAAGAAGATAGTTTAAATCAAGCGCGTGGCATTTGAACTCGCTTGACTTGACCGGCTTTCGACGAAATGTAGCCTCGTCCGCGTCCGTTGGACGGATTTCCCGAAACGTTTATCGTTGACCTCGATTTCGGCTGCTATGTAATCAGAAACTAGGATTGGCAATTCCCTGGCCTTCTCTTCGTTTGTGAGCCCGCTTGCCACGGCCAACCCAATGGCATAGCCCATACGATGCACCAGAACTGCGAACCTGAATTTCTGGTTTGGTGTCTTTCCACGTTAATAGTCTCTCAATTATCCTTCTCCAGGCGGACGATCCGGCGCAGGCCGTCGAGGGCCAGGTCGCGGAGGTCCGAATCGTAGGGCGCGGCGGGAAAGACCACGTAGGCCGGGCGCTTGAACATCGGTTTGCGGGGGACCCGGAACAGCCGTTTGTCGGCGATCAGCGGGCGCACCACCCGTAGCGGGAAATAGCCCGCCCCCCCGTTCTCGAGGACGTACTGGAGCCCCAGCGAACCGAGGCCGACCGTGATCGCGGGCATCTGGACATCGGGGAAGGCCTGGCTGAAGCCGGTGCGGAATTCGTAGCCCCAGTTCACCGAGATGTAGCCCTCGGGCCACGCCTCCGGGGATTTCACCCGCTTGGTGGAGACCAGGACCAGGTTCTCCTCGAGCAGCTTCTCGATCACCATCCCCGGCGCGTTGCGCGGACTGTACATGACCCCGATGTCCAGCAGACCGTCGGAGAGCTGGCGCATCAGGCTGTCGGAATAGTCGGCTTCCAGATGCAGGGCGACGTCCGGCGCCGCCTCGCGCATCCACGGAATCCACTTGAGGATCAACCGCTCCCACAGGCTGACCTGGGAGCCGAGCCCGATCACGGTGCGGAAGCTGCCGGGCAGGGCGACCTCCTGGCGCGCCCCCTCCCAGGTCCTCACCATGGCCAGGGCGTAGCGGTGGAAGCGGTGGCCGGCGGCGGTCGGCTCGACCCCGTTGCGGCCCCGCGTGAACAGCTTGCGCTCCAGGCGGTTCTCGAGGGCCTTGATGCGGGCGCTGACCGTCGACTGGGTGACGTTGAGGCTGTCAGCGGCGCGGTTGAAGTTGCCGCTGGCGGCGATCTCGAGGAAGGTCCTCAGGTGCTCGATGTTCATCGGTCGTCGGTTCCCTTGAATCGATTAAGTCGATTGTACACCCAAATTAAATTTGTTTTCCAATTGTCATGAAAGCACCCAATATCGTTCGATGATCAACTCCTTTCCCGGCGAAACGGCGCTCGCCCTCCGGCCGCCGCTCGGGCTGCGCGGCGCCCGGAGCCCGGGGGCGGTCAACCTGGCCATCCTCTACGCCCTGGAAGCCATGGCCCGGGCCACGCTGGCGACGGTGATCCCGTTGCAGGCGCTGGCCATCCTCGGCGACGCCCAGAAGGTCAGCCTGCTGTTCTTCGTGGCCAGCCTGTCGGGCCTGGTCGGGGCGTTCGCGGTGCCCGGGCTGATGCTGCGGACCAGTCGCCGGCTGATCTACGGGCTGAGCGCCGGGCTGTTGGTGTTTACGCCGTTCCTGCTGGCCACCGGGACCCTGAGCGGCTTGGTCTCCGGGATGATGATCCAGGTCTTCGCCGTGGTCTGCCTGGGCATCTGCTTCAACCTCTACGTCATGGACCATATTCCGCGCCCCGAGTTCAGCCGTTCGGAGCCGCTGCGTATGTTCTATTCGGCCGGCGCCTGGATGGTCGGGCCGGTGCTCGGGGCGTGGCTCGGCAGCGAGGTGTCGCGCTGGGCGCCGTTTGCGCTGAGCGCCGTCTTCGCGCTGGCCCTGGTGGCGTATATCCAGTGGGTGCGGCTGAGCGAGACCCGGCCGCGGGTGCGCCTCGGGGCGCCGCGGCGGACCCCGATGGTCAACCTGCAGCGCTTCTTCTCCCAGCCCCGGCTGGTCCTGTCGTGGCTGATCACCATGGGCCGCAACGCCTGGTGGGTGATGTTCTTCATCTACGCCCCGATCTACGCGGTGACCTCCGGTCTCGGCGAGGTCGCCGGCGGTCTGATGGTGTCGCTGGGCGCCGGGTTCCTGTTCCTGATGCCGCTGTGGGGCCGCATCCTGCGCCGCTTCGGGCTGCGCCGCTTGTACCTGGCGGGCTTCCTCGCCGCCGGCCTGGCCACCATGGGGGCAGGGGTGGCGTACGGCGTTCCGTGGCTGGGGGCGTTCCTGCTGATCGGCGCCGCGTTCTCCATGGTCAGCCTGGACGCCGCCGGCAACATCCTGTTCCTGCGCGTCGTCAGGCCCGGCGAACGGCCGGAGATGACGACCGTCTTCGGGACCAGCCGGAATTTCGCCATGATGGCGACGCCGGGGGTGTTCTCGGTGCTGCTCAGGACCTTCGAGCTGTCGGCGGTGTTCCTGGCCGGTGGCCTGGCGATGGTCGGGCTCGCCGCCCTGTCGCGCCACATCCCCCGCCGGATGTAGGAATTTCCGGTAGAACATCCTCGCCGAGGCGTCGATTTTCCCATAGGCTCGATAGCCCATTGGGATGTGTGCCATGACGCTGGTCGGCGAATTTCCGGAACCGTCTCCGCTCAGACGCGCCATCGAGGAGGCGGCCCTGGCCGACGAGACCGCCTGTCTGGAGGCCCTGCTCGCCGAGGCGGCCCCGGACCAGGGGATGGCCAAACGGATCGACGCCACCGCCCGGCGCCTGGTCGAGGAGATGCGCCGGCGCGAGGTCGCCAAGGGCGGGCTCGACGCCTTCATGCACGAGTACGAGCTGTCCAACCAGGAAGGCGTCGTTCTTATGTGCCTGGCCGAGGCCCTGTTGCGCATCCCCGACCCGGCGACCGCCGACCGCCTGATCCGCGACAAACTGGCCGAGGCCGACTGGGAGGGCCACCTGGGGCACAGCGAGTCCCTGTTCGTCAACGCCTCGACCTGGGCGCTGATGCTGACCGGGCGGCTGGTGGCGATGGAGGAGGGGACGATCCACGACGTGCCGTCCTTCGTTCGCCGGATGGTCGCCCGCAGCGGTGAGCCGCTGATCCGCCAGGCGATGATCCAGGCGATGCGCATCATCGGCCGCCAGTTCGTCATCGGGCGGACCATCGAGGAGGCCCTGGAGCTGTCCCGGGAAACCGAAGCCCAGGGCTACCGGTATTCCTACGACATGCTGGGCGAGGCGGCGCGGACCGCCGCCGACGCCGAGCGCTACTTCGACTCCTACACCCATGCCATTGCCGCCATCGGCAAGGCCGGCGGCGGGCGGGGGATCGTCGACGGGCCGGGGATCTCGGTCAAGTTGTCGGCCCTGCATCCCCGCTTCGAGTACGCCCAGCGCCGGCGGGTCATGGAGGAACTGGTCCCCAAGCTGAAGAACCTGGCCCACCGGGCCAGGGAGGCCGACATCGGCCTGTGCGTGGACTCCGAGGAGGCCGACCGCCTGGAGCCGTGGCTGGACGTCTTCGAGGCGGCCTACGCCGACCCCCGCCTCGACGACTGGGCCGGTTTCGGCCTGGCCGTCCAGGCCTACCAGAAGCGGGCCCCGTCGGTCATCGACTGGCTGGCCGACCTGGCCCGGACCCACGGCCGGCGGATCATGGTCCGGCTGGTCAAGGGGGCCTACTGGGATTCCGAGATCAAGCAGGCCCAGGTGCGAGGCCTGGACGGCTATCCGGTGTTCACCCGCAAGGTCTCCACCGACGTCGCCTACCAGGCCTGCGCGCGCCGCGTCCTGGCGGCCGCCGACGCCTTCTATCCCCAGTTCGCGACCCACAACGCCCTGACCCTGGCGACGGTGGTGGAGCTGGCCGGCGAGCGCCGCGACTACGAGTTCCAGCGCCTCCACGGGATGGGGGAATCCCTGTTCGACCAGGTGGTCGGCGAGGACGGCCTGGGCCTGACGTGCCGCATCTACGCGCCGGTCGGCAGCCACGCCGACCTGCTGGCCTATCTGGTCCGCCGGCTGCTCGAGAACGGAGCCAATTCGTCGTTCGTCAACCGGATCGTCGACAAGCAGGCGCCGATCGACGACATCATCGCCGACCCGGTCGTCCGGGCGGCGGCGTTGGCCGTCAAGCCCCACCCCCGGATCCCCCGCCCGGTCGACCTCTACGGCCCCGAGCGGCGCAACTCAAAGGGCATCGACCTGGCCGACCCGGGGGCGCTGCGCAAGCTGTCGCGGGAGATGACGGCCGCCGCCGGCCCGTGGCGGGCCGCACCGGTGATCGGCGGCGTCGCGGGGACGGGGGGCAAGGCGAGGCCGCTTAACGATCCCGCCGACCGTCGGCGGCAGGTCGGCGAGGTGGTCGAGGCGACCGCCGGCGACGTCGAAACGGCGCTGGCCGCGGCCACCGCCAGCGCCGCCCAATGGGACGCCACCCCGGCCGGCGACAGGGCGGACTGCCTGGAACGGGCGGCCGACCTGCTGGAAGGCGACATGGCCGGGCTGATGGCGCTGGGCGTGCGCGAGGCCGGCAAGACGGTCGACGACGCCCTGGCCGAGGTCCGCGAGGCGGTGGACTTCTGCCGCTACTACGCCGGACGGGCGCGGGCCGACTTCGCCGGCCCCCAGGCGATGCCCGGACCGACCGGCGAGGACAACCTGCTGGACCTCCACGGGCGCGGGGTGTTCGCCTGCATCAGCCCGTGGAACTTCCCGCTGGCCATCTTCCTGGGCCAGGTCTCCGCCGCCCTGGCCGCCGGCAACGCGGTGATCGCCAAGCCGGCCGAGCAGACCCCGCTGATCGCCGGACGCGCCGTCGGACTGCTCCACCGGGCGGGGGTGCCGGGCGAGGTGCTGCACCTGCTGCCGGGCGACGGGCCGAACGTGGGGGCGCCGCTGGTCGCCGATCCCCGGGTCTCTGGGGTCGCCTTCACCGGCTCCACCGAGACCGCGCGGCTGATCAACAAGACCCTGGCCGCACGCCCCGGCCCCATCGTCCCGCTGATCGCCGAGACCGGCGGCCAGAACGCGATGATCGTCGATTCGACGGCGCTCCCCGAGCAGGTGGTCGAGGACGTGCTGTTCTCGGCCTTCCACGGCGCCGGGCAGCGCTGTTCGGCCCTGCGCGTGCTGTTCGTCCAGCAGGACATCTCCGAGCGCCTGATCGCCATGCTGGCCGGGGCGATGGAGGAGCTGAGCGTCGGCGACCCCGGGCTGCTGTCGAGCGACGTCGGGCCGGTGATCGACGCCGAGGCGCTGTCGATGCTGGAGGACCATGCCCGGCGCATGGACCACGACGCCCGGCCGATCCTCCAGGTGCCGCTGTCGGAGGACTGCGCCCACGGCACCTTCTTCGCCCCCCGGGCCTACTGGATCGAGGGCCTCGGGGTCCTCGAACGGGAGGTCTTCGGCCCGGTGCTCCACGTGGTGGCCTACGCCGCCGACCGCCTGGACCAGGTCATCGAGGCGGTCAACGGCACCGGCTACGGCCTGACGCTGGGCATCCACAGCCGGGTCGAGGGCACAGCGCGCTACATCCACCGCCGGCTCAGGGTCGGCAACACCTACGTCAACCGCAACATCGTCGGCGCCGTGGTCGGGGTCCAGCCGTTCGGCGGCGAGGGCCTGTCGGGCACCGGCCCCAAGGCCGGCGGCCCCCGCTACCTCTACCGCTTCGCCACCGAGCGCACGCTGAGCGTCAACACCGCGGCGGCCGGCGGCAACGCGGCGCTGATGTCGCTGGACGACGCCGAGGACCCGGCCTAGGCCATGTCGGGGCGCTATGACGTGGTGGTGGTCGGGGGCGGGGTGATCGGCAGCGCCATCGCCTACTTCCTGGCCGCCGAGCCGGCCTTCGGCGGCTCGCTGCTGGTGGTGGAGAAGGACCCGAGCTATGCCGACTCCTCCACCGCGCGCTCGGTCGGGGGCATCCGCAAGCAGTTCTCGAATCCCGAAAACATCGATATCTCCAACTTCGCGGAACGGTTTTTCAAGGCGATTGGCGATCATCTGTCGGTCGACGGCGAGGTCCCCGTCGTGTCCTTCGTCGAGGCCGGCTACCTGTTCCTGGCCAGCCCGGCGGGGCTCGAGGTCCTGCACCGGAACCACGAGGTCCAGCGCCGCCGCGGCGCCGAGGTGGCGCTGCTGTCGGTGGCGGAGTTGAAGGCCCGTTTCCCGTGGCTGTCGGTCGCCGGCCTGGCCGCCGGCTCGCTGGGCCTGAGCGGCGAGGGCTGGCTCGACCCCTACGCCCTGATGATGGCGTTTCGCCGCAAGGCCCGCTCGCTCGGCGCCGTCTATGTCAAGGACCAGGCGGTCGGGATGCTCCGGAGCGGCGGGCGGATCGACGGCGTGAGGCTCAAGGAGGGGGGCGAGGTCGCCTGCGCGACGGTGGTCGACGCCGCCGGCCCCCGGGCCGCCGAGGTCGCCGCCATGGCCGGCCTCGAGCTGCCGGTCCGGCCGCGCAAGCGCTACGTGTTCTCGTTTAGCTGCGACAGCCGGCTGGAGGGCTGCCCGCTGGTCGTCGACCCCAGCGGCCTCTACTTCCGGCCCGAGGGCGACGGCTTCATCTGCGGCATCTCGCCGGCCGAGGCGGACGACGACCCCGACTGCCTCGACCTGGAGGTCGATGAGGGGCTGTTCGAGGACCGGCACTGGCCGTTGCTGGCGGCCCGGGTGCCGGCCTTCGAGGCGCTCCGGCAGGGCCGGGCGTGGGCCGGCCACTACGCCTACAACACCTTCGACCAGAACGCCGTCCTCGGCCCCCACCCGGAGGTTTCCAACTTCCTGTTCGCCAACGGCTTCAGCGGCCACGGGCTGCAACAGTCGCCGGCCGTCGGCCGGGCGATCAGCGAGCTGATCGTCTTCGGCGCCTACCGCAGCCTCGATTTGTCGCGGCTGTCCTACCGGCGGCTGATCCAGGGACAGCCGCTGCGCGAACTCAATATCGTCTGAGTGGAAACGGCCCGGGAAAAGAAAATTCCGCTTTGATCGCCGTTTTAGGTATAATATATCACCACGTTCCACAGAAGGGATCGCGGCCGGCCAAGAGTTCGGCCCGCGCCGTAATGGAAAAAGGGTGTTGCAATGAAGAAAATCATTGTCGTTACGGTGGCATTATTCCTGGTCGGTTGCTCCACCAACCGGGTGAGTCCGATCGAGTTGCTCGGGGCCGGCCTGGGGGCGGCAGCCGGCGGGCTGATCGGCTACCAGTTCGGCGGCGGCCTCGGCCGGATCCTGTTCACCGCGGCCGGCTCCATGGTCGGCAGCGGGGTCGGTTACATGGCGGGCCGCATGTTGTCCGAATCCGACCTCATGGCCTACGAGAAGACCGCCAAGGAGGCGCTGTCCCACGCCAGGGACGGCGAGCACCTCGACTGGGCCAACGCCGAGACCGGCCACCGCGGCATCTTCCGTCCGACCCGGACCTTCAACGGCTGGGACGGCCGCTACTGCCGCGACTACCGGGCGACGGTGGTGCTGGGCCCCGAGCTGAAGACCGCCGAGGGGACCGCGTGCCAGCAGGCCGACGGCCAGTGGACGCCGGTCACCGAGCAGTTCGGCTGATCCCTCTCCCGACGCCGGGCGCGGGGGACGGGCCATGATCAACTTCATCGCCATGGCGAGCGCAGTCTACGTGGTGTTCGTAGGCGCGCTGTTCCTGTTCCAGCGCAACATGATGTACTACCCCGACGCCTCGACGCCCTCGCCGGTGGCCAGCGGCGTCCCCGAGATGTCCGAGGTGACGGCCGTCAGCGACGACGGGTTGAGCCTCGTTTCCTGGTACCGGGCCGCCGCCGAGGGGCGGCCGACGATGGTCTACTTCCAAGGCAACGCCGGCAACGTCGGCTCGCGGGCCTTCAAGGTGCGGCCCTACCTGGATGCCGGGTTCGGGGTGCTGCTGGTCGGCTTCCGGGGCTACGGCGGCAACCCGGGCAAGCCGACCGAACAGGGCCTGTACGCGGACGGCCGGGCGGCCCTGGATTTCCTGGTTTCCCAGGGCGTGGCCGCGGGCCGCACAGTGCTCTACGGCGAATCGCTGGGCTCCGGGGTGGCCGTGCAGATGGCCGCCGAACGGGCGCCGGGGGAGCCGGTGGCGGCGCTGGTCCTGGAGGCGCCGTTCAGCTCCATCGCCGACGTGGCGGCCCACCATTACCCCTACGTGCCGGCCCGCTGGCTGATTAAGGACCGCTTCGATTCGGCGGCCAAGATCGCCGGCGTCCGGGCGCCGGTGCTGATCGTCCACGGCCGCCGGGACCGCACGGTGCCGATGCGCTTCGGAAAACGGCTGTTCGAGGCCGCCGTCGAGCCCAAGGAAGGCCACTGGCTCGAAGGCGCCGACCACAACGACCTCTACGACTTCGGCACGGCGCGCATCGTGATCGACTTCCTGGACCACCGACTGGCCCCGCCGGGCGGCGGATGAAGCGAAACAAACGGTGGATGACGTGGAACAAACGGTGAAATCCCGACCCCCATCCGGCCAATAATCCGTTGACTTTTGCGACTTTAAGGGTAACATTAACCCTGTAGCAGTGTAATTGCGCCAGGGGTTTCTTTCCGTGGCGGGATTTGCGTATGCTGCGGAGTGGGACGAAGATGAACCAGGTCGCAAAGACCGAACAGGCGGTAAGCGTTCCCGGCAGCCGGCCGGCGGCGGGGATGCGCAATATCGCCGCGGTCGAACGGATGGCGGTCGAGGAGGTGAACTCCCGGACCGGCATCACGTTCAACGACGCTGCGTACATGTACCGGGACTTCGGCAGGGAGGTCCCGAGGCAAAGGGAAAATTCCCTGCCCTACAACCCCGGACGCTTCAATACCCCGAGCCAGACCTTCGTCATCCTGTTCCAGCTCAACGACGTCTCCGGGAACGCCGGCGGCGGCCCCGGCGACCAGATCAAGGGGTTCGCCGGCCTGGTCGCCAAGGCGATCAGCACCTACGAGGCCAACGCCCGGGTGCTCAGCGGCACCGAGAACGCGCGCGGCGCCTCCCTCAGCATGATCCTGTAGCTCCGCTTCTTGCCACGGCCCGGTCCCGCGGTCCTTCGAACCGCGGGTCGTTTTTTTCGTCGTGACGGCCTGTAACGTTTTTAGCGCCGGGTCCGTCAAAGGGACAGTCGCATCAATTCAACCCGATGGAGGATCACGATGAGCGAGCAAACGAACCAGGACGCCTCCTTCGAGGCGGGATCGAAAGAAGAGGGATGCCCGTTCCCGGGCTTCATGGCGCGGATGATGGAGAACTTCTGCGCCCCGATGTGCAAGAAGATGATGGCTCACTGCGCCGCCGCCGCCGGGGAAGAGGCCGCCAAGCCGTTCCAAGGATGACCTGACGGGACTTTCCTGCTAGGTTGAGGCTCCGACTCGCGGAGTCTCGGCCATGACCGAAACCACGACCGACGACATGTCCCGGCACCGAGACGCGGTGCGGGGCTTCGCCCTCAAGCTGCTTGGCGAGGTGGCCCTGGCCGAGGACATTACCCAGGAGACGTTCCTGCGCGCCCAGCGCACCGACGCCGGCTACCGGGGCGAGGCCGGGGAAAAGAGCTGGCTGTGCGCCATCGCCCTCAACCTGGTCCGCGATCATTTCCGCACTACCGCCCGGCGTCCGGAAACGACCGCCGAGCCCGAGGCTGTCGAGAACGTCGCCGCCCCCGGCGACGCCGAACTCAACCTGCTCGAGAGCGAGATGTCGTCGTGCATCGGCGAGTTCCTGGCGCGCCTGCCCCGCCCCCAATACGACGTCGTCGCCCTCCACGACACCGCCGGCCTCGGCCACGCCGAGATCGCCGCCCAGCTCGACATCTCGGTGGCCAACTCGCGGGTCGTCCTGCACCGCGGCCGGCAGGCCCTGCGCGGGATGTTCGAGGAGGGCTGCGTCCTTGCCTTCGGCGAGGACGCCATCCCCTGCGAGCGCCGCCCGCCCTCCGGGGAAGACTAGTCGAGGTCCCGGGCGTTATCGCGGCGGAATCCGGCAGAAACCCTGGGGCGGGACGTCGAGGGCGCCGTTGAACTTGCTCGACATGTTCTGGAAGGCGATCAGGCCGGTCAGCTCGACCACCCCGTCGTCGTCGAAGTGCTCCCCGAGGCGGGCCGTCATGGCGTCGTCCACCTCGGCGTCCGAACGAGTGACGGCCTCGGCGTAGTCGAGGGCGGCGCGTTCGACATCGTCGAACAGGGGGCTGTCGCGCCATTGCTCCAGCGCCTCGACCTTGTCCATGGAGATGCCGCGGGCGAGCATGGTCGCCGAGTTGATGTCGACGCAGAACGCGCAGTGGTTGATCTGCGACACCCGGACCGTGACCAGCGAACGCAACGCCGCCGGCAGCGGCGACCGCTTGCGGTCCAGGGCCCCGTAGAGCAGGGCCAGGGCGGCGAACACCCACGGCGAGCGGCCCCACAACAGTCCCGGTTCGAGGACCCGGCCGTAGGTGCGCTTCTGCTTGGCGAAGAACAGGCGGATGAACCAGGGATAGGCGGACAGGGGTTTGGCCTCGACGCGCATGGGGATGCCTCCAAGGATGAGGAACCGGTGGCGAATATGTTACCTCGGTTGGCCCGGGTTCCATCAATTTCTGTTGACCGCGGGGCCGCCGCCTCCGTTTACTCCGCACCATGAACGCCGAAATCCATGGCGCCGACGCTCCCCGGGTGTGGGCGCTGGCCGATGAGAGGGCCGGCAACCGGAGCCAGTGCCTGGGGGTGGCTGAGGCCCTGGGGCTGGGCTTCGAGGTCCGCGATCTCGCCTACACCGCCGCCGCGGCGATGCCCAACTTCGTGATCGGCGCCTCGTTCGCCGGACTCGACGCCGACAGCCGGGTTCATCTCGCCCCGCCGTGGCCCGAGGTGGTGGTCGCCGCCGGGCGGCGGACGGCGCCGGTGGCGCGCCACATCAAGCGGCTCGACGGCGGCCGTACGTTCCTGGTCCAGGTCATGTACCCGGGGGACGCCGGGGTCGACGACTTCGACCTCATCGCCGCCCCCGGCCACGACACCCTCGCCGAGCGCCCCAACCTGATCCGCACCATCGGCGCCCCCCACCGCATCACTCCGAAGGCCTTGGCGGCGGCGGCCGACCAATGGCGGGGGCGGCTGGCCGGCCTGCCGGCTCCGCGGATCGCCTTGATCGTCGGCGGCAGCACCCGGCGCCGCCGGTTCACCGACGCCATGGCCCGGGAACTGGGGGCCAGGGTCTCGCGGATGGCGGCCGACGCCGGCGGCTCGCTGCTGGTGTCGACCAGCCGGCGCACCGGGGCGGCGGGCGAAGCGCTGCTCGGCGAGATCGCCGTGCCCAGCCATGTCTACAGATGGGGGGACGGGGGCGACAACCCCTACCTGGGGTATCTCGGGCTGGCCGACGCGGTGGTCGTCACCGGCGATTCGGTGTCCATGTGCACCGAGGCCTGCGCGGTCCCCAACCCGGTCCACATCTTCGCCCCCGAGGCGCTGACCACCGCCAAGCACGCCCGCCTGCACGACCAGCTGTACGCCAAGGGCTACGCCCGGCCGCTCGGCGACAGCTTCGAGGCGTGGACCCACCCGCCGCTCAACCCGGCCAACGATGTGGCCCAAGAGGTCCGCCGGCGGCTGGGGCTTTAACCCTTTGGCGTCATACCGCCTTGGAGTGCCTTTTCTGGCCGCTGTCCAGGTAGGCGTCGAACACCGACGCGGCCAGCCGGACGAAGGGCCGGCCGTCCTCGGTAACCGTGATCCGCCGGCCGTCGATGACGACGATGCCGTCGCCGGCCAGCGGTTGAAGGCGCTCCATCTCGTCCGCGAAGGCGTCCGCGGCGGCGCCGTGGCGGCGGCACACGGCGTCGAGGTCGATATCCAAATCGCACATCAGCCGTTCGATGATGTCCGAGCGCAGGCGGTCCTCTTCGTCGAGCGCGAAGCCCCTGGCAATGGGAAGCCGGCCGGCCGCGACCGCCTCGCGGTAAGCCTTCAGGGGCAGCAGGTTCTGGATGTAGCCTTGGGGCAGGGAGCCGATGGCCGAGGCCCCGAAGCCCAGCATCCCGGTCGCCGAATCGGTGGTATAGCCCTGGAAGTTGCGGTGCAGGCGGCCCTCGGCGAGGGCCACCGCCAGGTCGTCGTCGCGGCGCGCGAAGTGGTCCAGCCCGATCGCCAGATAGCCCGCCTCGCCCAGCCGCCGCGAGGCTTCGGTGAACTGCTTCCAGCGTTCGAGCGAGTCGGGCAGCACAGCCTCGTCGATCATCTTCTGGTGGCTCTTCATCCACGGCACGTGGGCGTAGCCGAACAGGGCGACCCGGGTCGGTTCCAGGCCCGCCGCCAGGTCGACCATCGACAGCACCCGCTCGACGGTCTGGTGGGGCAGACCGTACATCAGGTCCATGTTGAGGCGCTCGATGCCGTGGCGGCGCAGCCAGCCGACCACCCGTTGGGTGACGTCGAAGGGCTGGATGCGGTTGATCGCCTCCTGGACCTGGGGCGCGAAGTCCTGGACGCCGATGCTGGCCCGGTTGACGCCGGCCGCCGCCATGGCCTTTACGTAGTCCTCGGTGGCGGTGCGGGGGTCCAGCTCGACGGCGATCTCGGAGTCCCGGTCGATGTCGAAGCGGGTGCCCAGGCGCTCGATGATGCGCAGCCAGTCGTCCCCCTTCAACATCGTCGGGCTGCCCCCGCCCCAGTGCAGGTGGCGGGCCCTGAAGCGGCCGGGCAGGGCGTCGGCCACCAGGTCGATCTCGCCGAGCAGGATCTCCAGGTAGTCCCGCACCGGCTGGTAGCGTTTGACGATCTTGGTGTAGCAGCCGCAGAACCAGCACATCTCGTCGCAGAACGGGATGTGGAAATAGAGCGAAAGGTCGAGCCCGGGATCGGTCTCGGCGAGCCACCGGCGATAGAGAGCTCCGTCCACCCCGTCGCCGAAATGGGGCGCCGTGGGGTAGCTGGTGTAGCGGGGAACCCGGAGATCGTACTTGGTGGCCAGATCGACGTTCATGGAATACTAACCTAGTGACTAGAGCGGCCGGTTTCCATGGCAATACCATGACTAATCGATACCGGGACCGACATTTCCGTTCTGGAACCGCCGGCCGCCGGGACGTACTGTGCGGGCGATGAAAGGGGAAGCCGGATGAACGAATTGCCGATCACCAGCCGGGGCTGCGTCTATCCCTGGCAATGCGACCATATCGGCCACATGAACGTCACCTATTACGTCGCCAAGTTCGACGAGGCGACGTGGAACCTGTTCGCCATGATCGGCATCACGCCGTCCTACCTCAGGGACAGCGGCTGCGGCATGGCGGCGGTCCAGCAGAACTTCACCTATCGCCGGGAACTGCTGGCCGGAGACATCGTCACCGTGCGCACGCGGGTGGTCGAGGTCCGCGACAAGGTGCTCCGCTTCGACCATCAGATGGTCAACGGGGAGACCGGCGAGGTGGCGGCAATCGCCGAGATGACCGGCGTCCATATCGACACCACGGCCCGCAAGTCCCGTCCCTTCCCCGAGGCCATCCTGGCGACGGCCCGGGCCCTGGCCGCGGCTCATGACGGCGGTCCATGAGCGGCCTCGCCTTCATCGCCTCCACGTTCGAGGCGCTTGGCGTCCTGGCCGCCCTGGCCGGCCTCGTCTTCGCCCTGCTGGAGGCGGGACGCAAGGACCACGACGGCCCCTTCGAAAGATGGCTGGCCCGGTGCTGGCGGCGGCTCGCCGACAGCGGATGGGGGGCGCTGGCCGGCAACCTGACCCGATGGCTGCTGGCGGCCATCGACGGCGTGCTCCGGGACTACTTCGTGGACGCCGACCGCAGCATCGTCTTCAGCGTCCTGTTCATCGGCACGGTCTTCGTGCTGATCCCGGCGGCCGCCCTGCTCAACGCGGCGATCGGCGGCTCGCCCTTCCTGATCCTGTACTTCGTTTCCCTGGTCGCCGTCCTGGCGGTCCTCAACTTCACCGGCGAGGTCCGCGCCCTGGCCGTCTTCAACCGGGCGGCGGCGCTGTACCTGGGGGTCTCGCTGATGCTGGTGGTGCCGGCCTACGTGCTGCAAGCCTTCATCGAGCGGATCAAGCACGAGAACATCGCCCACGCCGCCCTGGGGAGCATCCTGGTCGCCCCCTTCCTCTACATCACCGCCTATTCGGCGATGGCGTCCCTCGACGTCCTCGGGCTGGGCCGCAAGTGGGGCCGAACACCGGCGCCCGCCGTCGTCGCCATACGTGGGTTCCTGGCCGCCCTGCCGGTGGCCTTCGTCCTTATCTTCTTCGCCCAGTTGGCGGGCCAGCTATCGGTCCTCGCGCCGGCTCCGGGGAGGTCGTGGGCGATGCTGGGCTCGAGCCTCTTCTTCGTTTCGGCCAGCCTGCCGCTGACGGTGGCCATCGTCGGCGCCGGGGCGCGCTCGACGAGCCGGCTGGCCTTGCCGGGGGCGTTGCTGGGCGGGCTGCTGGCGGCGGCGGCGCTGTCGTGCGCCCTGCTCTATTTCAGCGTCCTGGCGGGCCCCGAGGAAATGACCCCCGGCCAGGTGGTCAACGTGCTGCTGGGGATGACGCCCGATGGCGCGCGGGTCCACCTGGGGCACGATTTCTGGGCCATGCACCTGCCGTTTCTGCCGATCAAGATTTTCCTGGACCTGGTCGTCCTCGGCTGGCTGGCCAAGGCCGTGGCGCTCCCCTGGGGCGCCTGGACCGGGGCCGGAGACAGAGACGGAGACGGGCGGCCCAGGCCGTTCCTGTTGACGGCCCTGCTGTTCGCCGTCCTGTCGGGCGTAATGTGGGGCGCCGGGTATTTGACGTTTACGTAAACGTAAATTAGGATGCGGCGATGATTCCCAACCGTCCACCGTCGCTCGACTTCAATCTCGGCGAGACCGCCGACATGCTGCGGGATTCGGTGAGCGGCTTCGCCGCCGAGGAGATCGCGCCGATCGCCGCCGACATCGACCGCGACAACGAATTCCCCCAACCCCTGTGGCGCAAGCTGGGCGCGTTGGGGGTGCTCGGGGTCACGGTCGAGGAGGACTACGGCGGCGCCGGCATGGGTTATTTGGAGCACGTGGTGGCGATGGAGGAGATCAGCCGCGCCTCGGGGGCGGTGGGGCTCAGCTACGGCGCCCATTCCAACCTCTGCGTCAACCAGATCCGGCGCAACGCCAGCGGCCAACAGAAACGCCGCTACCTGCCCAAGCTGGTCAGTGGCGAGCACGTCGGCGCCCTGGCGATGAGCGAGTCCGGGGCCGGCTCCGACGTCGTCGGCATGAAGCTGCGCGCCGAGCGCAAGGGCGACCGCTACGTGCTCAACGGCACCAAGATGTGGATCACCAACGGTCCCGAGGCCGAGATCGTGGTCGTCTACGCCAAGACCGATCCCGAGGCCGGCTCACGCGGCATCACGGCGTTCATCGTCGAGCGGGGCTTCGCGGGCTTCTCCAGGGCCCAGAAGCTGGACAAGCTGGGGATGCGCGGCTCCAACACCTGCGAGCTGGTGTTCGAGGACTGCGAGGTGCCGGCGGAAAACGTGCTCGGCGTCGAGGGCAAGGGGGTCGAGGTGCTGATGAGCGGCCTCGACTACGAACGCACGGTGCTGGCCGCCGGACCGCTGGGCATCATGCAGGCGTGCATGGACGTGGTGCTGCCCTACCTCCACCAACGCCGTCAGTTCGACCGCCCCATCGGCTCGTTCCAGTTGATGCAGGGCAAGCTGGCCGACATGTACACCACCATGAACGCCTGCAAGGCCTACGTCTACAAGGTGGCCGAGGCCTGCGACCGCGGCGAAACCGCGCGCAAGGACGCCGCCGGGGCGATCCTGTTCGCCTCGGAGAAGGCGACCTGGATGGCCCTGGAGGCGATCCAGTGCCTGGGCGGCATGGGCTACGTCAACGAATCCCCGACCGGCCGCCTGCTGCGCGACGCCAAGCTCTACGAGATCGGCGCCGGGACCTCCGAAATCCGCCGCTGGCTGATCGGCCGCGAGCTGTTCGATGAGAGCGGGTGATCAATTAGATATTGACAGTATAAATAGATCATGGCATAATAAAAAAATCTGACACACAAATGAGTTGCGCCATGACTGTCAACTTTATTACGGAATCGCAACCGTCGATGACCGAGATCGCCTCCGGACTGCCGACCAAGTCGGCAAAAATACGCGCGCTCGGCAAGGCGGGATATAAGCGGGCGGACATCGCCCGGTTTCTGGAAATCCGCTATCAGCACGTTCGTAACGTTCTGGTGTGTGCCGAGAAAAAAGAGGCGAGCCGGGAGCAAACCGTGGCTGCCGAGAAGCCGCCCGTCCAGGTCTGGGCACAGGTGGGGCCCGATGGCCGCGTCGTGATCCCGGCGGCCTACCGGCGGCTTCTCGGAATCGAGGAGAGCGGCCACGTTCTCATGGTGCTGGAGGATGGCGAGGTCCGACTGATCGGCCGCAATGCCGCCATTGCCCGTGCTCAAGCGCTTGTAGCGAAATATGTACCCGAGGGCGTGAGTTTGGTCGACGAACTCTTGGCCGAGCGGCGCCGCGAAGTCGAACGAGAGCAGCAGGGTGAATAGCGTCATCCTCGATTCCTCGGCGGCTCTCGCGGTTCTCAAGGGGGAACCAGGCGATAACGTGGTGAAGGCGCATATCCCCGGAGCCACAATGTCGGCGGTAAACGTCGCCGAAGTTGTGGGCAAACTCGCGCAGTCGGGGATGAATGAGGACGAGATTCGTGTCGCCATCGCCACCCTCGGCGTCGAAGTCGTGCCTTTCGACGCCGAGTCCGCGATTGCAGCGGGGATGTTGACTCCCGACACTCGGAGTTCGGGCCTCTCTCTTGGCGATCGCGCCTGTCTTGCGATGGCGCGCTCTCTCGCGATGCCGGCGCTCACCTCGGACCGCGCCTGGGCAGACCTCGATATCGGAGTCGAGGTTCGGCTGATCCGGGATTGAACGAGGCAAATCGACCATCTTGGGCTATGGCTGTGATGGCTGGAAAAGTGTACGTTCACAAGAACGCAAAGCCCTATTGAGGGTCATAAAAAAGAAAGGACAAGAAAATGAGCGACAAGGATCCCATCGTAATCGTCGGCGCCGCCCGCACCCCCATGGGCGGCTTCCAGGGAAAGCTCGGCACGGTGCCGGCGCCCCAGCTCGGCGCCGTCGCCATCAAGGCGGCCCTGGAGCGCGCCGGGATCAAGCCCGAGGACGTCGACGAGGTGATCATGGGCGTGGTGCTGGCCGCCGGCCAGGGCCAGGCGCCGGCCCGCCAGGCGGCGTTCGGCGCCGGCATCCCGGCCGACAAGGGCGCCACCACCATCAACAAGATGTGCGGCTCGGGGATGAAGGCGACCATGCTGGCCCATGACGCCATTACCGCGGGGAGCAACGACGTCATGGTCTGCGGCGGCATGGAGAGCATGACCAACTGCCCCTACATCCTGACCAAGGCGCGCGGCGGCTACCGCATGGGCAACGCCGAGATCTACGACCACATGTTCATCGACGGCCTCGAGGACGCCTACGACAAGGGCAAGCTGATGGGGGTCTACGCCGAGGACACCGCCGAGCGCTACCAGTTCACCCGCGAGGCCCAGGACGCCTTCGCCATCGAATCCCTGACCCGGGCCAAGAAGGCGGTCGAGGACGGCACCTTCGACGGCGAGGTCGAGCCGGTCACCGTCAAGACCCGCAAGGGCGAGACCACGGTCGAGCACGACGAACAGCCGTTCAACGCCAACATCGAGAAGATCCCCCACCTCAAGCCGGCCTTCCGCAAGGACGGCACGGTAACCCCGGCCAACTCCAGCTCGATCTCCGACGGCGGCGCGGCGCTGATCCTGATGCGCCGCTCCGAGGCCGACAAGCGCGGCCTCAGGCCGCTGGCCATCATCCACGGCCATACCTCCCACGCCCAGGAACCGGCCTGGTTCACCACCGCCCCCATCGGCGCCGTCAACAAGCTGTTCGAGAAGACCGGCTGGACCGGCAAGGACGTCGACCTGTACGAGGTCAACGAGGCCTTCGCGGTGGTCACCTTGGCGGCGATGCGCGATCTCGACATCCCCCACGACATGGTCAACGTCCACGGCGGCGCCTGCGCGCTGGGCCATCCGGTCGGCGCCTCGGGGGCGCGGATCGTCGTCACCCTGATGGCGGCGCTGGAGAAGTACGACCTCCGCAAGGGAGTGGCGACGCTGTGCATCGGCGGCGGCGAGGCCACCGCGATGGCCATCGAACGGGTGGTCTGACGGTGAGCGAGCGGCGGCGGATCTCCACCGGCTCCACCTTCGAGGAGCAGGCCGGCTATGCGCGCGCCGTGGTCGACGGCGAATGGGTGTTCGTCTCGGGGACCACCGGCTTCGACTACGCCGCGAACACCATCGCCGAGGACGTGACCGAACAGACCGAGCAGACCTTCCGCAACATCGAGTGGGCGCTGGGCCAGGCCGGGACCTCGCTGGCCGACGTGGTGCGGGTCCGCGTGTTCCTGGCCGACGCCGCCTATTTCGATCAGGTGGCGCCGGTCCTGGGCCGGCGCTTCGCCGGCAACCGGCCGGCCAACACCACCATCGTCGCGGCGCTGATCGATCCCCGGATGAAGGTCGAGATCGAGGTCACGGCGCGCAAACTTCAACAGAGGCAGGAGCGATGAGCGAGAATCTGGTCACCATCCCGGCCCGCAAGGGCAAGGCGGTCCGCGTCCCCCAGGGGGGGCGGATCAAGGTCGTCAACATCCACGGCACCCAGGTGGTCGATACCTGGGCCTTCAACGCCGCCGAAATGGACGAGTTCATGTCCATGGAGCACACCCGGACCGGGCTGATGAAGGTCTTCCCGGGGGCCGGGGACGCCCTGTTCTCCAACCGCCGGCGGCCCATCGTGACCATGGTCGAGGACACCTCGCCCGGCGTCCACGACACCCTGCTGGCGGCGTGCGACCGCTACCGCTACGAGATGCTGGGCTGTCCGCCGGGGCACGACAACTGCACCGACAACCTGCGCCAGGCGCTGGCCGAGCTGGGCCTCGAGGCGCCGGAGACGCCCTCGCCGCTGAACCTGTGGATGAACATTCCGCTGTCGGGAGCGGGCGGCCTCGACTTCCAGCCACCCCAATGCCGGGCCGGCGACTACGTGGTGTTCGCCGCCGAGATCGACGTCATCATGGCGTTCTCGTGCTGCCCCCAGGACAAGGTGCCGATCAACGGCGTCGATTGCATCCCCCGGGACGCCCATTTCCAGCTCATGTGAAGTGAGGGAGGAACCATGCCGACGGTGCTGATTACCGGCGCCAACCGGGGGTTTTTTCAGCTACGACGGCGCCGCGATTCCGTGGTGACCCCATGATCCTGAACGAGGAACAGACCCTGATCCGCGACATGGCGCGGGCCTTCGCCCGGGACAAGCTGGCCCCCAACGCCGCCCGATGGGACCGTGAGGCCACATTCCCGGCCGAGGCGCTGCGCGAGATGGGCGAACTCGGCATGATGGGCATGATGCTGCCCGAGGAATGGGGCGGGGCGGGGGCGGACCATGTCTCCTACGCCCTGGCGCTCGAGGAGATCGCCGCCGGGGACGGCAGTTGTTCGACGGTGATGAGCGTCCACAACGCGCTCGGCGGGATGCCCATCCTCGAGTTCGGCAGCCAGGCCCAGAAGGAGCGCTTCCTGCCCTCGCTGGCTTCGGGCGAGATGCTGGCCGCCTTCGCGCTGAGCGAGCCCCAGGCCGGCTCCGACGCCGCCAACCTCAAGTGCCGGGCCCGGCGCGACGGCAACCAGTACGTGCTGTCGGGGACCAAGGTGTTCATCACCTCGGGGGCCAACGCCGATCTCGTGCTGACCTTCGCGGTGACCGACCCCGAGGCCGGCAAGAAGGGCATCTCGGCCTTCCTGGTGCCCACCGACACGCCGGGCTACACGGTGTCGGCGGTGGAGAAGAAGCTGGGCCAGAGGGCCTCGGACACCGTCCAGGTGATCTTCGACGACCTCAAGCTGCCCCCCGATCTGCTGCTCGGCGAGGAGGGGCAGGGCTATCGGATCGCGCTCTCCAACCTGGAGTGCGGGCGGATCGGCATCGCCGCCCAGTCGGTGGGAATGGCCCGCGCGGCCTACCAGCTGGCGCTCGCCTACGCCAAGCAACGGGTAGCCTTCGGCAAGCCCATCTCCGGCCACCAGGCGGTGGCCTTCCGCCTCGCCGACATGGCCACCCGGATCGAGGCCGGCCGCCTGCTGGCGCACCACGCGGCGGCCCTGCGCGACGCCGGCCGGCGGTGCCTGAAAGAGGCCTCGATGGCCAAGCTGTTCGCCTCCGAGATGGCCGAACGGGTGTGCTCGGACGCCATCCAGATCCACGGCGGCTACGGCTACCTGGCCGACTACGACGTCGAGCGCATCTACCGCGACGTCCGGGTGACCCAGATCTACGAGGGCACCAGCGACATCCAACGCATGGTCATCAGCCGCGCCGTGCTGGAGGAAGGGTGAGGGATCGGGAATCGTCGTTAAGGGGCGTATTCGGTTGCGAAGGCGGTATTTTACCGCAGTGGACGCGGAGGATCGCTGAGGTGCGCGGTGAAGAAGGGAAATAACGAAAGACGCAGCATGAAAAAAGATTTTCGGCGTTGAGGCCGGGGTTGCTTGAGATAGAGTCTTGTTATCCTCTGCGTACCTCCGCGTGCCTCCGCGTCCACTGCGGTCAATTCCCCCATTGACGCTGATAAAGACGAATCAGGGAGAGCATCCAGCATGACCAAGACGATTGAATTTTATTTCGATTTCTCCTCGCCCTACGGCTACTTCGCCAGCCACAAGATCGACGAGTTGGCGGAGAAATTCGACCGCGAGGCGGTGTGGAAGCCGATCATGCTGGGGCCGGTGTTCGAGCGCTCGGGCAACCAGCCGCTCGGCGACCAGCCGCTGAAGGGCGCCTATTCGCGCCACGACTGGGAACGCATGGGCCGCTACATGGAGGTGCCGTGGGTGCTGCCCGAGCCGTTCCCCATCGCCACCCTGTCGGCGGCGCGGGCATTCTACTGGCTGGATGACGAGGATTCCGAGTTGGCCCGACGCTTCGCCCGGGTGGTGTTCGACGCCTACTTCGGCCGCGGCATCGACATCTCCCCGGCCGGCATGGTGGCCGACCTGGGGGAGTCGCTGGGGATCGATTCCAACGCCCTTCTTAACGCCGTCGCCGACCCGGCCATAAAAGACCGGCTCAAGGCCGAGACCGCCCGGGCCATCGACCTCGGGGTCTGCGGCTCGCCCTTCTTCGTGGTCGACGGCGAGCCCTTCTGGGGCTCCGACCGCCTGTGGATGATCAAGAAATGGCTCGAAAGGGGAGGGTGGTAGAGGGGAGCAGTAGAGTAATTCCGGTGAGCCGATGAATCGACAGCCCTTGGTAGGGTCACATATGAATCGGGACAACTTGAGCAGCGGCGCTCCGTTTCTTCTTCCTCTGGCTTTAGAACGGATCAGGATTGATCCGAGCCAGTGGCATCCTTCGACAAGCGAGCTTCGCTCGCAGCTCAGGATGAAGTGTTTCTTTGGGATTTCAACAAAGACCTCGTCCTGAGCAGCCGCGTAAGCGGCGTGTCGAAGGATGGATCGAATGAACAATCTGGAGTTCCGGTGACATGATACTTAATTGCACTTGCCCGCTGCAAACATCCTGTTCAGGAATTTCGGTATCTGGGGGCAGGATATAGTATCTGGGGACAGTAGTGGCTGTCCCTAGTTTTCCCCGTACCCAGCTCTTGCGCATTGCCGGGGTCGCGCGGTCATGCCGCCTTGCCCGGTGAAGATCCTTCGACCAGGGGAAGATCGATACGGAGCCGCTGGTAGGTCAACCGGGGGGCGATATTGCGGCCGTGGCGGACGAGTTCGACCAGTCCATACTTTTCGAAGGTGTGCAGGGTCCGCGAGAGGTTGGACTTCTTCCGGCCGCTGAGTTCGGCCAGTTGGGTCAAGGAATCGGGCTCGGTCCTGGCGATGATCTCGAGCAAATGACGGTTGCGGGTCGACAGAACCTGGGCGAGGGATTCGATGGACGAGAACCAGATCCTGGGCTCGCCGGGGGAAGGGCGTTTCTTTCCCTTGGCGATCGCCATCAGGCGCGCCTTCTGTTCCTCGTAGGATGCGATGCCGACACCAACCGTCCTCGTCTTCATCGTTCGATCCCCCGATCGTCAAGTTCCCGGTCCACGGCCTCGAAGAAGTCCCCCAACAGGTCGGCGGCGCTCCGGTATTCGTAAGACGTCACTCTTTCGCCTTTATGCCGGTGGTCGTACTCGACGGGACTCCTCCTGCCCGGTCCCGACCCCTCGCTGACGGCATGAGCGTTGTCGATGGCAAAAATTCTCCGGTTGCCCGCATCGTGAAGGGTCAGCGAATAGGCGATTCCATGCGGTCTCTCCGGGGTCGGTTCCACACGCTTGGCCTTGATTTTGAACCACAGGCCGCCGCCGATCTCATGAACCTCGCCGTCCATGCACAGCAACGGCTCCAAATCCCAATCTCTAGCACCGCCATGTGGTTCGATCACGGTTCCCGCCACTCACGTGAATTAAATATATCACCCGATGATAACAATATCAACGAAAGAGTCTGCCCGGGGGGCAGGCCGGTTCGGGGAAGCCGTGGTTATTTCCCGGAGACGATACGCTGATCCGTAATTGCCCCTACTGGCGTCTACCCCTCGGCCGGCACCCAGTACATGTCGAGGATGGTGTTGGTCGGGTTTTCGGTGCGGAAGCGGGCCTCGACCTTCATCCCGAACTCGGGCTTGCCGTGGAGCAGGTAGCCCTTGGGTACGGTGGCCATGTCGGGCAACTCGACGTCGATCTGCCAGTAGGGCGTCTTCAACTCAACCCCGACGCCGGCGTAATCGACCATGGTGTAGCTGTAGATTTCGCCGACGATGGGCTGGGGGACTTCCTCCCATTCCATGCGTTCCAGGCAGTCGGGGCAGTCGGCCCGGGGCGGGATCCAGCGCCGGTTCTCGCCGCAGTCGGGATTCTTGCAGCGCGTCGCCAGCAGTTTGCCCTCCTTGAGCGCCGCGAAGAACGGCGACAGCAGCCCGTAGGTGTGGACGTGGGTCAGGGCGCGCGGCCATTCGATGACCGTGGCCGGGTTTTCGGTGCGCAGCCGCTCGGGAGTTCCGATGTATTCGGTAGTGATCGCTTCGTCCCACTTGGCCATTTCAACTCTCCTAAATATTGCCCCTCAAACGCCGGGCGGGCCGGTGGCCCTTGGCTTCCGCGACATAAGTCGCGACGCGCGGTCGCGCTTGCCGACCAGCGCATGTGTCACCACATGCACTCGCCGGTATCAGTGCCCCTCAAGCGCCGGGCGGGCCGGTGGCCCTTGGCTCCCGCCGCAGTGGCGGCGACGCGCAGTCGCGCTTGGGGGAAGTCGAAACGACTTCCGGTTTGTTTCCTTACCTACCAGGCTTTTTCCAAGATGCCGACGGTGACGTGCGAGCCGACCCCGGCGTGGGACACCCACAGCGCCTTCTTGGCGTCCTTCACCTGGAGTGATTCCCAGTCGGCCGGCTTCTCCCTGTCGTTCAGCTTCCAGTATTTCTCGTCGCCGTGGAACTTGTCGTACTTGCCCTGGAGCTGCCACATGCACTCGGCGGCCTGGTAGATGCCGGTGGCGCCGACCGCGTGCATGGTCCCCAGCAGGCCGCCCGACAGGTTGGACGGCAGCTTGCCGCCGAAGTAGGCGTCGCCGGATTCGATGTAGTCGGGCTCCTGGCCGTAGGGCCTGAGCCCGATGTCGCCGTAGGTCTGGATGTCGGAAATCGTGAAGGCGTCGTGCAGCTCGACCAGGTCGAGCTCCTCCAGCGGGTCGTGGATGCCGGCCATGCGGTAGGCCAGGTAGGCCGCGAAGCGCGCCGCCAGGAACGATTCGAAGCCCGGCCAGTTGCCGCTATCGGCGAGCATCTCGTCGTACATCCCGGGTTCCTCGTTGGGCAGCAGGGGGATCTCCATGTGCCGGCGGTCGGCCACCCTGAGGGTGTGGGAGCCGCCGCAGATGTAGAGCCGGCACGGCCGGTCGGACAGCTTGCCGGCCAGCTCCTCGGTGCACAGCAGCAGCGAGGCGGCGCCGACGCTCATCGCGCAGCACTCCAGGAAGCGCAGCGGATAGGCCGACATCCGCGAGGCCAGGACCTCCTCGATGGTATGGCGGCCGGGCTGCTGGGCGAACGGGTTGTTCATCGCGTAGCCGCGGTTCTTGACCGCGACCTTGGCCCGGGTGGTCTCCGACAGGCCGTAGGAGTGGGCGAAGCGGTTGGCCATCGGCGCGTAGTAGGACGAATAGATGCGGGCCAGCCGGGTCTCGAAGTCCTTGCACGCCGCGGTCGAGATGTAGAAGTTGCCGGTCCGGGTGTCGACCTCGTCCATCCGCTCCCAGCCCATCACCAGCACCGCGTCCGCGTACCCCGAGGCGACCGCCATCGCCCCCATCAGCACCGCCGTGCCGCCGGTCGCGCCGCCGGTCTTGATGCCGACGTTGTACAGCGGGTCCAGCCCCAGGTAGTCGTGGACCTTGGATTCGCACAGCAACTGGTCCTGGAAGTGGTCGGCGAACTCGCCGTAGGTGGCGAAGTTGAGAAGTCCCCGGAGGTCCCTGGGTTGGCTCTTGAGGTCGTTGTCCTCGAGCATCATCTTGTAGGCCATCATGCACAGCTCTTCGAGCTTGTACTCGGGGTACGATTTGCGGAACGGGGTGCAGCCCCCGGCGACCGCGTAGACCGGCCGCGACCACTTGGGAACGCGCAGGTTCCCTTGCCCGAAGGTGATCATATGAGTGCCTCCCTGGAAGGACCGAATGGGCGTTGTCCGGCAATCGCCGGGCCTTCGCTACATCTATCAGCAACCCCGTGGCGAGTTCAAGGTCCCGCTTCCCGCCGGTCGAGACAGGCCCTTATACCAACCTGCACTAATAATGACCCATAGAGACGGCTTTCCAAGGCTTTCGGCTAGGAGCGTGCGGCGTAGCGATGCCGGAGCATCGCAAGGCGTGCGCGACGCTGTCCGAAAGCCTTGGAAAGCCGCCGTTCCGGTCGCCTCAGCGTCCCGCCGGAGGGCGTCGAAAAGCCTTGACGATGGCACCGCATCGCCGGCGGCCTTCCTCCTACCCGGCGGGACGCTGAGGCGATCTCTATGAGTCATTATTAGTGCAGGTTGGTATTAACATCGGCGCCAGAATAACTCTAATATGAGACTCGACCCGCCGGCCGGGGTTGCCGGCGCCGGGAAGAAACGCAGGTGACTGAACGAAGATGCCGGGCTACGATTTTTCCAATCTGAGCATCATGGTCGTCGACGACTACACGCCGATGCGGGCCATCCTGCGTGGGGTCCTCCTTGCGTTGGGGGTAGGCAATGTCGCCGACGCGGCGAACGGCCGGGACGCCCTGGAACAGCTCAAGAGCTTCAACGCCGACATCGTGATCCTCGACAACATGATGGAACCGATGAACGGCATCGAGCTGACCTACAGGATCCGCGGCGGCGAGGGGGGAACCGACCCGTTCATCCCGATCATCATGATCTCCGGCTATTCGGAACTGGACAACATCATGGAAGCCAGGGACGCCGGTGTCTCCGAGTTCCTGGCCAAGCCGATCTCGGCCAAGCTGGTGTTCCTGCGTCTGCGCACGGTGATCGAGAAACCGCGGTCCTTCGTCCGCACCCAGGACTTCTTCGGCCCCGACCGCCGCCGTCGTCCGCTCGAGATCGAACAGCCCGAGCGCCGCGACTCTCCCTACGAATACGACGGCGAGAAGCGCCAGGAAGACCGGCCCGAGGTATGACCGTCCATCTGCTCAAGATGTGCGTCGGCGTCGAGGACATCGGCCAATTGGCCGAATACCACGCCGGCCGGTTGCGCCAGGCCCGCCGGCGGGGCGAGCCCCTGGTGGTGCGCCATTACACCCGCCAGATGCCGAGGCGGGGCGCCGAGATCATCGACGGCGGTTCGCTGTACTGGGTGATCCGGGGCTTCATCCGGGTCCGCCAGAGCGTGCTCGACGTCGAGCGGTGCCTCGATGCCGACGGCCGCCCCCGGTGCGCGCTGGTCCTGGCCCCGGACCTGGCCAGGGTCAGGCTCCGCGCCTTCAAGCCGTTCCAGGGCTGGCGCTACCTGAGCGCCGAGAACGCGCCGCCCGACGTCAACTCGGCGGTCGAGGGGTTCGAGGGGATGCCGCCGGAACTGGCCGCCGAACTGCGCCAGCTGGGGCTGCTTTAGGCGCTGCGCAACAGTTGAGCGGGCGGGCGGGCGTTTCGGCTTGCCATTGCCGGGATGATACATCAAGCTGCCGGATAATACTTGTTGGGCCGATCTTCTCCCCGACACAATGAAGTGAAAGTATCGGCCAATGGACGATGACGACGAAATCCAGGTTTTCGATCCGCCCGACACCCTCAAGGCGAAGGTTGGTACCGGCGGACCCGAGGCGGTCGACCTCGAGACTCTCGAGCGCGCCGAAGCCGTCATCGCCGACTTGACCGACGACTACCTCAAATGGGCCGAGGAAGACCTCGACAAGATCGATGGCGTGGTCAAGGAACTGTCCGCGGCTACCGACAACCACAAGGAATTCCTCGGTCGAATCTTCCAGATCGCCCACGATATCAAGGGCCAGGGCGGCAGCTTCGGCTACGAGATGATGACCGTCATCGGCGACAAGTTGTGCCGCTTCGTGGAGAAGCTGGACGTCGCCGAGCCCGCCGAAGTCGAGGCGATCTCACTCCACGTCAACACCATGAAGGTGGTGATCTCCAAACGCATGCAGGGCGACGGCGGCAAGGAAGGCGCGGCGCTCTTCGACGGCCTCAACAGGGTCGTCGACAAGATCATGAACAAATAATTCTGCTGGTTCCAAATAATTCCGGCACCGGCGAGTTCTTCACCCCCCGAGCGGAGCGGACTAGGCGGCGATGTCGACGGGGCCGGGGGGCGGGACCAGGTGTTCCTCGGCGATGCGGTCGGCGATCACGCAGGGCGGGAGGTGTTCCCGCTCGGCGCGGGCGAAGATGCGCTTGAGCGTCGCGCCGATGCCTTCGACCCGCTCGAGGACCTTTTTCTCGCAGTATCCCGGTCCTTCGCTGGCGACGTCGATGACCCCGCCGGCGTTGGCCACGTAGTCGGGGGCATAGAGGATCCCGCGGCGGTGCAACTCGTCGCCGTGGCGCGGCTCGGCCAGCTGGTTGTTGGCGCCCCCGGCGACGATCGTGGCGTGCAGCCGGACGATGGTGTCATCGTCGATGACGGCGCCCAGCGCGCACGGCGAGAAGACGTCCGCCTCGACCTCGAAGATCGCCTCCGGGCTCACCGCCCGGGCGTCGAAGTCCCGCACCGCCTGTTCGACCGCCTGGTCGCGGATGTCGGCGACGATCAGCCGGGCGCCGGCCTCGGCCAGGTAGCCGCACAGCCGGTAGCCGACGTTGCCCAGCCCCTGCACGGCGACGCCCAGGCCGCTCAGGTCGTCGTCCCCGGTGCGGTGCTCGACCGCCGCCCGGATCGCCATGAACACCCCGAAGGCGGTGGCCGGCGAGGGGTTGCCGCTGCCGTTCGGCAGCCCGCGGGCGTAGGCGGTCTCCTGGCGCACGATGTCCATGTCGTTGACCGTGGTGCCGACGTCCTCGGCGGTGATGTAGCGGCCGCCCAGGGTGTTCAGGAAACGGCCGAAGGCGCGCAACAGGGCCTCGCTCTTGGCGGTCCGCGGATCGCCGATGATCACCGCCTTGCCGCCGCCGAAGGGGAGGCCGGCGACCGCCGACTTGTAGGTCATGGAGCGCGACAGCCGCAGCACGTCGGCGAGGGCCTCGCCGTCGGAGTCGTAATTCCACATCCGACAGCCGCCCAGCGCCGGCCCGCGCACCGTGTTGTGGATGGCGACGATGCACCTGAGGCCGGAGGCCGGATCACAGCCGAAGACTACCTGTTGGTGATTGTCGAAGTCGCGAGCCGAGAAAACCGACATGGTGCATGCTCCTCGAACAAATAAAGGATTTATCACTCATCGATTTAATCGCAAGACAAGTATTGTATATGATTTTCACGTGGTTTTCAATGAATGCTCAAGTCTGTAATAAATAGATTATTATTTCTTTCTGTATTCAAAATTTATAAATAAATTTCCAATTCCCCGGGGCGGATGAAATCGTCTTTCACGGCCGCGGGCGGGCATCGAAAAGGGCGGTCGGAAGACCGCCCTGGAAGGCTCCGGCGCCGGCTCGGCCAGGGGCTTATACCAAGGGGCTATGAATAGAGGGCGTCGCGGAACTCGGCGAGCCAGGTCAGCCGGTTCTTCAGCAGGCCGATGTCGTGGTCCAGCCACCTGAGAAGGAAGCCGCCGTCGTCCGAGTGGTGCTGGCGCAGGTCGTCGAGGCGGGCCAGCTCGTTGTCGCAGACCTCGACCAGGTGGTCGGCCTGGATCCGCTGGTCGTCGTCGTCCAGGAGGTGCAGGAAGCGGAACTTGAGGGCGATGACGAGCTTGTTGAGCTCGGTCGCCGCCGAGCGGATGTTGGCGGTCAACAGGGTTCGCAGTTCGGCCCGCCCGGCCTCGGTGATGGCGAGTTCGGCATCGTCCTCCATGCCGACGCCGTCGACGGGCTCGATCAGCCCTTCGTACTTCAGCAGCTCGATGGAAGGCCCCATGACGTCCAGGGAAGGCCCGAGGACGCGGCTGACGAAATGGCGGATGGAGTTGGCCAGCCCGCTGTAGCACATGGGAGACATCGCCAGGGTGCCCAGGGCGCACAGGCGAACGGCCTCTTTCGGGGTCAGCGTGTTGTCGGCATACATGCGCGTCCTTCCTCCCCGACTCGCCCAAGTATACGCCGCGCGCGCCGTCAAGTCCACAAACCCGGCGGGCTTCTCAAACGCCGTTCCGGGGCCTATAAAGGCCGCGCCGTTTCAGCTTCTCGCAGGTTTTCCATGTTCGACATCAAGTGGATCCGCGATCACCCGGACGACTTCGACGACGCCTTGCGCCGCCGCGGCCTCGGGGCCGCGGCGGCGGGCCTGATCGAACTCGACGGCAAGCGCCGCCAGGCCTTGAGTCGGGCCCAGGACATCCAGACCCAGCGCAACAAGCTGTCCAAGGAGATCGGCGCCGCCAAGGCCAGGGGCGAGGACGCCGCCGCCCTCATCGAGGAGGTGTCGCGTTCCAAGACCGAACAGGCGGCGGCCGAGGAGACGGCGCGCCAGGCCTCCGACGAGCTGGAGCGGGCGTTGGCCGAGTTCCCCAACATGCCGGCCGCCGACGTCCCCGACGGCGAGGACGAATCGGCCAACGTCGAGGTCCGGCGCTGGGGCGAGCCCCCGGAGTTCGACTTCCAGCCCCGGGAGCACTTCGAGATCGGCGAATCCCTGGGCCTGATGGACTTCGAGCGGGCGGCCAGGATGTCGGGCACCCGCTTCGTGGTCCTGACCGGGGCGCTGGCCCGCCTGGAGCGCGCCCTGGCCTCGTTCATGCTCGATCTGCATACCGGCGAGTTCGGCTACACCGAGGTCAACCCGCCGGCGCTGGTCAACGACGACTCCATGTACGGCACCGGCCAACTGCCCAAGTTCGCCGCCGATTTGTTCCGCACCGAGGACGGCTACTGGCTGATCCCCACCGCCGAGGTGCCGCTGACCAACATGGTGTCAGGCGAGATCGTCGACGCGGCGGCGCTGCCGCTGCGCTACACGGCGATGACCTGGTGTTTCCGCTCCGAGGCCGGCTCGGCCGGCAAGGACACCCGGGGCATGATCCGCCAGCACCAGTTCACCAAGGTGGAGATGGTGAGTATTGCCCATCCCGAGCGCTCGGACGACGAGCTGGAACGCATGACGTCGTGTGCCGAAGCGGTCCTCCAGCGCCTCGGACTGTCCTACCGGACGGTAGTTCTGAGCACCGGCGACATGGGCTTCGGGGCGCGCAAGACCTACGACATCGAGATCTGGCTGCCGGGCCAGGACCGCTACCGGGAGATCTCGAGCTGTTCCAACTGCGGCGACTTCCAGGCCCGCCGCATGAAGGCCCGGTTCCGCGCCAAGGGCGACAAGGAGATTCGCTTCGTGCATACCCTCAACGGCTCCGGGGTCGCCATCGGGCGGACCCTGGTGGCGATCCTCGAGAACTACCAACAGGCCGACGGCTCGGTCGAGGTGCCCGAGGTCATCCGCCCCTACATGGGCGGCCTGGAGGCGATTACCGGTGATGGCGGATAACTCCCCGGTGGACCTGTCCCGGGCCCGGGTCCTGATCTCCAACGACGACGGCATCGACGCCCCGGGCCTCAAGGTCCTCGAGCGGATCGTCCGCAAGTTCGCCCGCGAGGTGTGGGTGGTGGCGCCCGAGACCGAGCAGAGCGCGGCCAGCCATTCGCTGACCCTGCGCCGGCCGCTGCGGATCCGCAAGGTCTCCGGGCGCCGCTACGCGGTCGACGGCACCCCCACCGACTGCATGCTGCTGGCCGAGCGCTTCATCATGAAGGAGCGGCGCCCCGACATCGTGCTGGCGGGCATCAACCGGGGCGCCAACCTGGGCGAGGACGTGACCTATTCGGGGACCGTCGCCGTGGCCATGGAGGCGACCCTGCTGGGCATCCCGGCGGTGGCGCTGAGCCTGGTCCGCGAGGACGGGCATGCCCTCAAGTGGTCGACCGCCGAGCAGTGGACCGAACGGGTGCTGCGCCGCCTGGTCTCGATGGCGTGGCCGGCCAACGTCCTGATCAACGTCAACTTCCCCGACGTTCCGGCCCGTTCGGTGACCGGCATCGAGGTCACCCGCCAGGGCCGGCGCAAGATCGGCGACCAACTGGTCGAGGGCGTCGACCCACGCGGCGAACCCTACTTCTGGATCGGCGTCCAGCGGACCGAGGACCGCTTGCGGGCGGGCAGCGACCTGGAGGCGGTGTGCCGGGGGGCGATCTCGGTGACCCCGCTGTCGCTGGACCTCACCCACCGGCCGTCGCTGCGCGCCCTGAAGGCGGTCTTCCCATGAGCCCGGCGGCGGCCGAAGGCGAAAACGATCTGGAGGCGCGCAAGGCGAAGCTGATCCTCGAGCTGCGCGGCGGCGGCGTCACCGACCCCCGGGTCCTGGGGGCCATCGAAGGAGTGCCGCGCGAACGCTTCGTGCCGGCCCCGTTCCGGGCCCGGGCCTACGACGACGTGGCCCTGCCCATCGGCCACGACCAGACCGTCAGCCAGCCCTCGGTGGTTGCCCGGATGACCCAGGCGCTGGCCGTCGGGGAGCGGATGAAGGTGCTGGAGATCGGCACCGGCTCGGGCTACCAGGCGGCGGTGCTGGCGCCGCTGTGCCGGCGTCTGTACACCATCGAGTTCCATCGCGAACTGCTGGCGGAGGCCGAACGGCGGTTCGCCGAACTGGGCCTCGCCAACGTCACCACCCGGGCCGCCGACGGCAGCTTCGGGTGGCCGGAGCAGGCGCCCTTCGACCGCATCCTGGTCGCCGCCGCGGCCGCCGACGTGCCGCCGATCCTGGTCGATCAGTTGGCGGTGGGGGGGCTGATGGTGCTGCCGGTGGGCGCGGGCGATCACGACCAGCGCCTGGAGCTGGTCCGCCGCACCGGGGACGGTATCGAGACCCGGGACCTGGGCGACGTCCGGTTCGTGCCCCTGGTCGCCGGACCGGACCGTTGAAACCGAGTCCGTCCTTGGCGATAATCCCGGTCATGACCGGCACCCCTCCCGCCGTCCGCGCCCTCGCCCTGGTCCTCGCCCTGGCCGGGCCGCTGGCGGCCGCCGGCTGCGGGTGGGTCGAATGGCCGCCGCCGGGGCAACAACGGCCACGGGCCGTCAACACCCCGCCCCCCCAGGCGACGCCCGCCGGCGGGAGCAAGGTCTTCATCGGCGCCGAGGCGGTGATCGTCGGCAAGGGGGACAGCGTCTACGCCCTGTCGCGCCGCCACCGGGTCTCGGTCCGCGCCATCATCGAGGCCAACCGGCTGGTCCCGCCCTACCGCCTCGCCATCGGCCAGCGGATCGTCCTCCCCCGGGCCCGGGTGCACCTGGTCAAGCGCGGCGACACCCTGTCGGGGATCTCCCGGCGCTACGGCGTCGGCATGTACGCGCTGGCCCGCGCCAACGGCCTGCCCCCCCCCTATACCATCCTCGTCGGCCAGCGCCTGCGCATCCCCGGGGCCGGATCGCGGGCCCCGGCGATCGCCAAGACCCCGGTGGCCGCGGTCCAACAAAAGCCGGCGGCCAAGCCCAAGGCCGAGCCCAAGGCCGAGCCCAAGGCCGAGCCCCCGGCCGCCGTCCCCGCCCCGCCGCCGGTCCAGGGCACGGGCTTCCTGTGGCCGGTCAAGGGAAAGGTGGTATCGACCTTCGGCGCCAAGGCCAAGGGCCTGCACAACGACGGCATCAACATCGCCGCGCCGCGCGGCTCCCCGGTGTGGGCGGCCGAGAACGGCGTCGTCGCCTATGCCGGCAACGAGCTGCGCGGCTTCGGCAACCTGCTGCTGATCAAGCACGCCGGGGGCTGGATCACCGCCTACGCCCACAACGACGCCCTGCTGGTCGAGCGCGGCCAGAAGGTGAAGAAGGGCCAGGTGATCGCCAAGGTCGGCAGCACCGGCACCGTGCGCTCTCCCCAGCTCCACTTCGAGCTGCGCAAGGGCAAGCGCGCCGTTGACCCCAGGAAATACCTGCGGGCCGGGACCGCCTGAGAGTCCGGCCCGGACCATGAAACCGGTCGACTGTCTGCTGGCGCTGATTGTGCCGTTGACCTGGGGGATGGGGCTGACGGTCGCCAAGTTCGGGCTCGGGCAGTTCCCGCCGATCCTCCTGATGGCGTTCCGCTTCACCGTCGCGGCGCTGGTCCTGGTGTGGTTCGTCAAGCCGCCGTGGCCGCTGATGAGGCGGATCTTCGTCATCACCCTGATCAGCGCCACCATCCAGTACAGCCTGACCTACACCGGCTTGGAGGGACTCGACGTCTCCACCGCCGTCATCCTGATTCAGCTCGAATCGCCCTTCCTGGCCCTGTGCGGGGTGTTGTTTCTCGGCGAGCGGATGGGGCTGCAGCGCGTCCTGGGAATGGTGCTGGCCTTTTCGGGGATCGTCTTGATGGTCGGCGAACCGACCCTGCGCGACAACATGGGGCCGGTGTTCCTGGTCGTCAGCGGGACCATTACCTGGGCGGTGGGCCAGATCATGATCCGCAGGATGGGCGCCGTCGGCGGCATCACCCTGATCGCCTGGGTGGCGGTGTTCGCCTCGCCCCAGTTGTTCATCGCCTCGTTCCTGTTCGAGGACGGACAGGTCGAAGCCATTACCCAGGCCGGCTGGCTGGATTGGGGGGTGGTGCTCTATCTGGGGCTGATCATGACGGCGCTGGGCTACGCCATCTGGTACCACCTGCTGGGCCGCTGCGAGATCACCAGCCTGGCGCCGTTCCTGCTGCTGCTGCCGCTGGTCACGGTGAGCGGGGGCATCCTCATACTGGGCGAGGAACCGACGACGCTGATCATCGCCGGCGGCGCCGTGGTGCTGGCCGGGGTCGTCGTGATGACCTTCCGGCTGCGCCCCAAAACGGGACCCGGTTAAATCTGCTTGCCGAGGCGCCCGGCCAGGTCCTGGATGTACTGCCAGGCGACGCGCCCCGAACGCGAGCCCCGGGTCACCGACCATTCGATGGCCTCGGCGCGCAGACGCTCGGCGTCGATGTCGAGCGCGAAGTGCGCCGCGTAGCTCTCGACGATCTCGAAGTAGGTCTGCTGGTCGCAGACGTGAAAGCCCAGCCACAGCCCGAAGCGGTCCGACAGCGACACCTTCTCCTCCACCGCCTCGGCCGGGTTGATGGCGCTCGAACGCTCGTTCTCGATCATGTCGCGGGGCATCAGGTGGCGGCGGTTGGAGGTGGCGTAGAAGACCACGTTGTCGGGCCGCCCCTCGATGCCGCCCTCGAGGACCGCCTTGAGGGACTTGTACGAGGTGTCCTGGCCGTCGAACGACAGGTCGTCGCAGAACAGCACGCAGCGCCGCCCGGTGCCGCGCAGCAGGCGCAGCAGGCGGGGCAGGGAGCCGACGTCCTCGCGGTGGATCTCGACCAGGGCCAGCGAACACCCCTTCTCGGCGTCGACCGCGGCGTGGACCGACTTGACCAGCGAGCTCTTGCCGGTCCCCCGGGAGCCCCACAGCAGGGCGTTGTTGGCCGGCAGCCCGCGGGCGAAACGCCGCGTGTTTTCGAGCAGGATGTTGCGCTGGCGGTCGATCCCCTTGAGCAGGCCGAGGTCCAGCCGGTTGACCTCGCCGACCGCCTCCAGCCGCTCGCCCTCGGCGTGCCAGATGAAGGCCGACGCCGCCTCCGGATCGGCGCTTTCCGGGAGCGCCGGGGACATGCGCTCGAGGGCCTCGGCGATTCGCCCCAGCAGGGGGGTGGGATCGTCGTTGCTCATGGCGGGAGACCCTATCGCGAAAACCCCGGGAAGGGAACGGGATTTGAGCCCTGCCCCAAGAGGTCTGAGCGCCTCTCCCTGCCAGTTTCGAACGGCGGCCCTTATACGGTTGCATGTGGCGTCGGTGCGGGTATAGTCGCGGCCGGTCTTGCCGACCTTGTGTTTGAGGAGTTGAGCATGTTCGTTACCCCGGCCTTTGCCCAAGACGCCGCGGCCTCCGGCCCCGGCACCCTGGAAACCCTGCTGCCGCTGGCCCTGATCTTCGTCGTCTTCTATTTCCTGCTGATCCGTCCCCAGCAGAAGAAGCACAAGCTGCACCGGGAGATGCTGGGCGCCATCCGCCGGGGCGACAAGGTGGTCACCGGCGGCGGCATCATCGGCACCGTGACCAAGGTGCTGGACAACAACGTGGTCGCCGTCGAGATCACCGACGGCGTCAAGGTCCGCGTCCAGCGGTCCCTGATCGCCGAGGTGCTGACCAAGCCGGAACCGGTGGCGGCCGCCGGCAAGAGCGGCAGCGGCGAGCCCCAGGGGGGCGCCAAGGGCGAGGTGGGCGTCGCCGCCTCGCTCAAGAAGCTGCTCGGGGGCCGGACCAAGTAGCGGCCGGCCGAGGGATCCCGGCGGGCGCCTGAGATGGTCTACTTCGCCAAGTGGAAGGTGATCCTGGTCCTCACCGTGTGCGCCTTGGGCGTGGCCTTCGCGGCGCCCAACTTCCTGAGCCGTCAGCAGGCCGAAGCCCTGCCCTCGTGGCTGCCCCACAACCAGATCGTGCTCGGCCTCGACCTCCAGGGGGGATCGCACCTGCTGCTCGAGGTCGAGATCGAGGCGGTGATCCGCGAACGCCTGGAGACGCTGGTCGATTCGGTGCGCGCCGAACTCCGCAAGGCCCGCATCCGCTATCAGGGACTGGGGGCGAGCGGCCATACCGTCGCCGTCACCATCAAGGATGCGACCCGGGCCGAGGAGGCCCGCAATCTGCTCCGCAAGCTGGACCCCGGGACCGAGACCGTGCTCGGCGAGGCCGGGCGCATCGCCATCACCCTCACCGAGCAGGCGTTCGCCGAGCGCCGCACCGCCGCCCTCAAGCAGTCGATCGAGATCGTGCGCAGGCGGATCGACGAGACCGGGGTCCGCGAACCCACCATCCAGCAGCAAGGCGACGACCGCATCCTGGTCCAACTGCCCGGGATCGACGATCCCGAGCGCGTCAAGCGGCTGCTCGGCAAGACCGCCAAGCTGACCTTCCATCTCCTCGATCACGGGACCTCGGTGGCCGAGGCGATGGCCGGACGGGTGCCGCCGGGCGCCCGCCTGATGCCGGCCGACGACGAGATCGCCCCCGACGGCCGGCCGCGCATGTACCTGATCCGCAAGCGGGTCATGCTGAGCGGCGAGAACCTGACCAACGCCAGCGCCACCCTGGACCAGAACAGCCGCTGGGTGGTCGCCTTCGAGCTCGACACCCAGGGCGCCCAGAAGTTCGGCAAGGTGACCACCGAGAACGTCAAGAAGCCCTTCGCCATCGTCCTCGACGGCCGGGTCATCAGCGCCCCCATCATCCAGGAGCCGATCCGCGGCGGGCGCGGCCAGATCAGCGGCCGGTTCTCGGTCCAGGAGGCCCAGGACCTGGCCCTGCTGCTGCGCGCCGGCGCCCTGCCGGCGCCCCTGACGATCCTCGAGGAACGTTCCGTGGGCCCCGGGCTGGGCGCCGATTCGATCGCCGCGGGCAAGGTCGCCAGCATCATCGGGCTGGTCCTGGTGATCGTCTTCATGGTCGTCGCCTACGGCCACTTCGGGGCCATGGCCGACGTCGCGCTGGTCGTCAACATGGTCCTCATCGCCGCCGCCCTGTCGGTGCTCCAGGCGACGCTGACCCTGCCCGGCATCGCCGGCATCGTGCTGACCATCGGCATGGCGGTCGACGCCAACGTCCTGATCTTCGAGCGCATCCGCGAGGAGGTGCGCCTCGGGCGGACCCCGATCTCGGCCATCGAGACCGGCTACGCGCGGGCCATCAAGACCATCGTCGACGCCAACGTCACCACCCTGATCGCGGCCGTGCTGCTCTACCAGTTCGGCTCCGGGCCGGTGCGCGGGTTCGCGGTGACGCTGGCCATCGGCATCGCCGCCTCGATGTTCACCGCGGTCATGCTGACCCGGATGATAGTGGTGGCGTGGCTGCGCCGGACCCGTCCCCAAACCCTGATCATTTAGAGGTCTGGATCAAACATTAGATGCGTGGACTGCACCTCATCCCGGCCGATATCAACATCCAGTTCGTGCCCCGGAGGATGGCCTTCTTCGCCTTCTCGGCGTTGGTGGTGCTGGGGTCGCTGGGCCTGTTCGCCTTCAAGGGGCTCAACTACGGCATCGATTTCAGGGGCGGCATCATGATCGACGTCAGGACCCCGGGGCCGGCCGACATCGGCGACTTGCGGGGCCGGCTGTCCGGCCTCGGCCTCGGCGAGGTGGCGTTGCAGGAGTTCGGCGCCCCCAACGACGTGCTGATCCGCCTGCAGATGCAGGAAGGCGGCGAGAAGGCCCAGAACGCCGCCGTCGAGAAGGTCAAGAGGGCCCTCGGCGAGGGCGTCGAGTACCGGCGCACCGAGTTCGTCGGCCCCAAGGTTAGCGATGAGCTGTTCTGGGACGGGGTGAAGGCGGTCAGCCTGGCGATCTTCTGCATGCTGCTCTACATCTGGTTCCGCTTCGAGTGGCAGTTCGGGGTCGGGGCGGTGATCGCCCTGGTCCACGACGTGCTGTCGACCGTCGGCCTGTTCGCGCTGTTGGGGCTGGAGTTCAACCTGTCCACCGTGGCCGCGGTGCTGACCATCGCCGGCTATTCGATCAACGACACGGTGGTGGTCTATGACCGGGTGCGCGAGAACATGCGCAAGTACA
>CAZWEZ010000023.1:0-42915 GCA_964632795.1 uncultured Thalassospiraceae bacterium
ATCACGGCGGACCACGCTCCTAGCCGAAAGCCTTGGAAAGCCGTCTCTATGGGTCGTTATCAGTGCTCCTTGGTATTAACTGCGCTGACAACCTGTCCAACAATGTGGGGCTACCTCAAAGCCTTCAGAATCCGTCGAAGCAGATACTTGATGCCGAGCACCCAATCTTTCAAAGCTGCTTCGACGAAAAACCCGAACTTTTGATTTTTAAATCGCCAGCGAGCAAGAGGATGATAGAGGCGGAAGCTGAGCCTGAGCAGTAGCGATCCGCTGAACTTGTGGAACACGTTTTTGTTGTGAAAGTAAGAGGCGAGGCTGATGGCCTCCAGCTTTCGTGCCATCTTAGGTGAGTGCCAGCACTTGAAGCGGCGCATCCAGTTCTCGAAGTCCATGTATCCCCATTCCTCGAGACTCGTGGGGGCATGGAAACCTGCAGCCACCGCCTCATCGTAGAACGGGGTGCCGACGATGGGAAGAAAATTGAAGACGAGGCAATATGCGTTGGGGTTGTCGCGTTCCAGTTCGGCTGCGAAGCGGACCGTGTCCATGATCTCATCCTCGCTTTCCCCGGGGAAGCCCACGATAAGTGTGTATTTTACGAGAATGTCGAGCTCGGCCAACATCCGATTGGCTTGGCGCATCTCATCGAGGCTTTCGGCTTTGTTGATGAACTCGATTACGCGCTGGTTGCCCGACTCGATGCCCACATCCAAGGAAAAACAACCGGATTTCTCCAGAAGGCAGAGTTCGTCCTCGTTCAACTTGCAGATGGTGTCCGCTCGAATGCCCAAGGTTGCCCATTTTAGCTCCCCCCCGTACTCGGCAAGTCCACGCAGGATATCGATAAACCGCTTCTTCGAACCCGGGAAATAATCATCCTGGAAGTAAATCCTCCTGACATTGTATTGCCTGTAAAGGAAATCCACCTTCTCGAGGAGGTGCCGCGCCGAAAGGCCGCGCCAGGCACCCTCGTTGATCACCGGATCGGAACAGAATTTGCACCGAAAAGGACATCCGCGGGACGTATTCAATGTGGCGGATTTCAGCCCGTCGGACGCGTGGAAGACCTCGTAGGCGTCAAAGTCGATCAGGTGGTAAGGTGTCGGGGGAAGGGAATCCAAGTCACGGATGACGTCCACGGAACCGTTCCTGCGAACGTATTTGACGCTGCCGGTTCGCGCCAATTCCAGGGTTTCCACAAAACCGGCGTTGGATTTCACCTGGCCTTCTCTGGTTTTGTAAACCACCCCCCGGAGATCATGGATATTCTGACGGTCGCGCAAGCGTTCGAACAACTCGCAAAACACCAACTCGCCATCGCCCACCACCACGTAGTCGACAAGAGGGTGAACCGCGGTCTGTTCGGGAAGGAGGGTGGCGTGTACCCCTCCCCAGCACACCGGGATGTGGGGAAAAACCTTCTTGAGAAACGTGGTAACTTCCAGGGCGAAACGAACCTGTGGGCCGGTAATGGCGGTGAGGCCGAAGACAACCGTCTCGGGCCCCACGGCGTCGGCGATCTCCCTTTCGAAATTGGCCGAGGTTCGTTGATCCACGATGCGGACATCATAACCCTTCGACACCGGCACCGACGCAACCGCAAGCAGGGATTCCGGCATTCGCGTCGACATCTCGTCAAACGATCCGGTGTGGGTCTGGATCAGAATAATCTCAGCCATCGGTTTCTTCTTGACACGGCGGTGGGTCGAACCAGAAACACGCACCCCACGCACCTCCCGGCACATGTGGGAACGCGACCATGCCGGCATGGGAACTAACGTTTGTCAGCCAGTTTGATCCATTGCCTAAGCTGCTTCACGAGCTGCTTTGGCGTCCCTCCGTTGAAGCGCCATTCGCACTCCTTCAAGAACAGATTGATATCGGGTCGTGCCCTGTCAATCCGTATCTCGATCTCCGCCCCTGAAACAAGGTGGAGCTATCGTTACCCGGCCAGATACTCCGCGACCCGTCGCCCGACACGCCGGCCGTCCCGCAAAGCATAATTCGTTCCCCGGTCCTCGGGGAATACCTGGGCCATGGTTGCGATGAAAAAGTTGGATAGAGGCGTTTCGACAGCAGGTATCTTGTGGCCATAGCCGCATTCCACGACGGGTTGGGCATGAGGCGCACGCCACACCGAATAACCCTTCACCCATTCGGAGTCGAAATCCGGAAACATGCGCCGGACATGGGGTAGACTGAATTCCAGGAAAGCCTCGTCGGACATGCGGTAAAGGTCGGCGTTCTCGGACAGGTACTTGGAGAGGTAGACGATGTGGCGCCCGCCGTAGGAATTCGGCGGCTCAAAGTTGGTATGCTCGATGACCCCGATGAACGGAAAGCCGGGATCATTCACGTTGATCCAGTAAAGGTCCGACAGGCTTCGGTCCAATTCAAGAACCAGGCAGACGTTGGCCAGATAACGGATAGCTCGCAGACCTTTCTCGTAATCGCTGGAAACGTAGGGAGAAAGGATGTCGGCGATCACCGGTAACCCGGGAGTAGCGATGACCCCGTCGCACTGAACAAGGCGGCCTTCCGTCTCCACGGCATGGACGCGGCCGTCTTCCACTTTCAACCCCGTCACCGGAGAATTTAGCTGGATCACCCCGCCCAGCTTCGTGATGCTGTTGGCGATGCCGTCGGCGAGAGCGGCAAATCCCCCTTTGAAGTAGGCGAGTTTTTCGGCTCCTCCGCGGCCACGGCTGCCGCCCCGGATTACCATCTTGCTCCAGAACCAGGCGGCCGACACCTGATCGGCGAATTCACCGAACTTTCCCCTCAGAAGCGGTTCCCAGACCACCCGGAACACTTCGGGGCCGGCGAGATCGATCAGCCAGCGGGAGGCCGGAATAGCATCGAGCTCGCGCCAGTCCTTGTACCGGCGAACCTTGAAAACCATCGCCCCCAGCCTGATCCGGTCGGGGAAGGCGAGCGGCGAAAAACGCAAGAGGTCCAGCGGCGAAGACAACTTGAAAAGGGAGTTTGCATAATACATCCCCGTCGGCGTCTGCCGGAAGACGATGCGGTCGCGTTGATCGAGCTCATCGATGATCCGCATCACTTCCGTATCACTGGTAAACCAGTGATGATAGAACTTCTCCAGGGGCTGGCCGTTGGTCGTGAACGAACCGGCCAGACCGCCGATTCCCTCATCGGCCTCGAGGACCGTTACCGGCACGCCGCGGCGAGAAAGTTCGTAGGCGGCACCGAGCCCGGTAAATCCACCGCCGATCACCACGACATTCCTGGAAAACGGATCGACCACGGGCCTAACCGGCCTTCGTCTTGTTGTCATGATCGTCGTCGAATCCCAACAACTCGCGGACGACGTATAAGGGACGCCCCTTGACCTCCATATAGGTGCGGCCGATGTATTGTCCGATGATGCCGATGGAAAACAACTGGATACCGCTGAAAAACAGGATTGCCAGGATGAGCGTGGTGAACCCGGGAAAATCCCTCGAGGTGTAGCCGAACAACTCCAATTCCGCGAACCACATATAAAGGTAGAAACAAGCTCCCAATACCGCCAGGAACGCGGTGAACAGGCCGAGAACGGCGATGTAGGACAAGGGTCTGATCGAGAAATTGATGAGCCCGTCCGTTGCCAAGGCGACAAGTTTGAAGAAGGTGTATTTCGGCTTACCCGCCGCCCTGGGTGTCCGTTCGTATTCAATGCCTTTCTGCGAAAAACCCAACCAGGCGCGGAGCCCGCGCAGGAATCGACTACGTTCAGGAAGGGCATTGAGTTTGTCGACCACATGGCGGTCCATGAGGCAGAAATCGCCACTGTCCAAAGGCATGTCAATCTCGGAGATCTTTCTAAGCATGCGATAGAACACAGCATAGGCGGCCCGTTTGAAGGTCGATTCCTTTCGCTTGGTCCGGATTCCATAGACGACGTCATACCCTTTCCGCCATTCCTCGATCATGTCGAGGATGACTTCGGGGGGGTCCTGCAGGTCGGCGTCGATGATCGCCACAATATTGCCACTGGCGTGCTCCAGTCCGGCGGTCAAAGCTATCTGATGTCCAAAATTACGCGATAACCTGACAACACGTACCCGCGAATCACGATCTCGCAGGGAATCGAGAATGAGAAAGGTGGAATCAGTGCTTCCATCATCTACGAAAACCATCTCGAGTGTTATCTCGGAAAGGGCGCCAAGTGCGGAATCCAGTCTGTGATACGTGGTTTCGATGACTTCTTGCTCGTTGAAGCACGGAACGACGACGGACAGCAAAGGGACATCGATACGACTCATGAAGGTCTCCCTTTCCGTTTCCGGAGTTTTCATGTCCGGCTTGTGGGTCTCGAGCGATGCCAACGCCACGCCGTCGCAACGATGGCATCCAGATCCACGAACTCCGGCGTCCAGCCAAATATCTCCCTGGCCCGGGTCGGATCGGCTATCAGGACCGACGGATCGCCCGGGCGCCGGGCTGTCTCACGAATCGGCACGCGTCGACCCGAGACCCTCTCCACCGCCTTTACCACCTCGCGGACGCTATGACCACGCCCGGTTCCCAGGTTGACGGTGTCACCATCACGGCCGCCGAGCAAATGGCCGAGCGCAGCCGTGTGCGCTCTTGCCAGGTCGTCAACGTGAATATAGTCACGGACGGCGGTGCCGTCCCGGGTATCGTAATCCACGCCGTAGACATCGATACAGTCGAGGTCTCCAATCGCCGTGAGAATGGCCCTTGGAATGAGATGGGATTCCGGATCGTGGTCCTCGCCGATCTCGGCATCCGGGTCGGCACCGGCGGCATTGAAGTAGCGCAAGCTTACGGACCGTAATCCGTAAGCCCTTTCATAGTCGCGAAGAATCCGCTCGACCATCCATTTGCCTTCAGCGTAGGGATTGACGGGCTGCGCCGGGGTCGTTTCGTCGATCGGCTGATTCTCCGATTCGCCGTAAATCGAGCAGGAGCTCGAAAATACGAGATGGCGCACTTCGTGAGCCAACATGGCGCGAAGCAAAGATAAACTCCCGGCGACATTGTTGACGTAGTAGCTTTCAGGATTGGCGACGGATTCGCCCACGTACGCGAGCCCGGCGAAATGAAGTACCGCCACGGGACGGTACCGTCTCAACACCTCCGTCAAGCGGTTGGCGTCTCCCAGTTCCCCAACCTCGAGAGGGCCCCATCGGACCGCCCACTCGTGCCCCCGCGACAAATTGTCATACGTAATCGGCTCGAACCCCAAAGCCGCCAACACCTTGCACGTGTGGCTGCCGATATAGCCCGCTCCGCCGGTAACGATCACGTTATCTGCCATCGCATTATTTTCCTGCTAGCATGATCCACGGCGACATGGCCGTTGCGGATTCCGCGACGATCAGTACTTGTTCCTCGAAATCAGAGCCGCTTTCCCCGAAAATCGGTGAAGAACCATAAATTTTGCAGCACTTTCTTTATGATCAGCCATTTGCTGAATAAACTGAACATGTACGGGATATTCAATGGATCTTTGAAGGCGATACCAATAAATGTTTTCAAAACAAAAGCGGAAAAATTAAAACCTGCCAGCTCTGGTGCCGTATACGCTCTTTCGCCGCTGGAGTAATTGGATGGCAAAAGATCATCGGAAATTTCATTGTTTTCCACCAATTCATCATAGATCGGCGTGCCGGGAAGTGGCTGAAAGTTGTTCAAGAAAACAAAGTGGAACTTACATTTATCAATAAATCTCGCGGTTAATTCAATGTCTTGTTCTGTTTCTCCCGGATAGCCGATAATGAAGGCTGCCTGGACTTTCAACCCGGCGGCCTTCATGTCTTTGACCACGTCCGGCACGATTTCGAGATTCAGGTCCTTTTTCATCAATTGTAGGACCCGTGGCGAACCGGTCTCCGGGGCTATCAAAATCGTGCGCCATCCGGCCCGCTTCATAAGTTTCCATAATTCCGGACTGCCTTTTTGGAGACGAATTCCATTCGGGGTGGCGAATCTGATATCCGGTAGGTTCAAATCGATTATCGAGTTGCAAAATTCGGCCGCGAAGCGTTGGTTGAAAGTGAAATTGTCATCCACGATGTTGAACCAGCGAATCTTCTTGTCATGATACAACCGCTTGATCATATCGGTCATGTACCCTACGCTGTGGTGGCGTACCGGTCTGCCATTCAACGTCGGCGCCATACAGAAGGTGCAGCGATACGGACAACCCCGCGTCACCCACAACGGGGCGTGATGTTTTGACGGTGTGTTCCACCGGTAGCCCGAATCGAAATATTTCTCCAAATTGATGAAGTCGTAGTCGGGTGGATCAATCGTATCGAGGTCGTTGACCGTTTCCGTCTGGTTTTTGATTAACCGCCCGACTTCGTTCCGATAAGCAAGTCCTTTCACTCTTGTCCAATCGGGGCGGTCATTCTGAATTTCCTCCAGAAAAATCGGAAAGGAAAACTCCGCCTCTCCACAAACCAGGTAGTCAAATTCGGGGTTTTCCATCACTTTGGTCGGGTAACTGGATGCATGGGCGCCGCCCAGTACGGTAACCATACCGGGATTGAGGCGCTTGACCACCCGCGCGACAGCGAGGGCTTCCGGGAACATCACCGACCAAGATGAAATTCCGACCACATGTGGGTCGAAATCAGCGATCTCCTTTTCGAACGCCTCGGATTCTGGAGAAATTTCCCTCAGGGAGCAATCAATTAACTTGATGTCTACCGACTCGGACTTTGTATTGCTTTTCAAGAAGGCAAACGAAAGAGGTAGAACCATGGTTAGGTCGAACCCTTTGGGCCAAACGAAAGCCACCCTTATCATTTGATCAGCCTCGTAGAAAAATTAACGGAACCACAGGCAATCGTTGCCATGACAGGAGGCGCCCATCGCGACCTCTTTTAGCCATCAACAAGAATCCCCTTCAGCTTTTGGCGCAACAGGGGACGCTCGTAGCGCACTTCGAGGTTCTCCGTTTGGGGCGGAACGACAACACCCATGTGAATGACATTGACGGGAAAGACTTCGACGGCGTGGCCGTCGGCGTATGCGCGCCAGAACGGCGTATACGGCAGATTGACCACGATCACCCCTCCGTTTGCCGCGCCCTTTCTCATACGTATGTCGAGGCCATCGCGAATCGAAGAAAAACGATCCAGGATCAAATCTGCGTCGGCGGCGGCGCCTTTGGGCAGCCGGTCGCTTCGGACAACCACCGTTCGTTCGAGCGCATGGTTGCCGACCATCTTCAGAAAACCTTCATCCGGGATTTCCCGACCGACCTCGATGATTTTTTCGGCCACGAAGACACGCGGCAGGAAGTCAGGCACGGAATAGACGTAAATGGGGGCCGGATCCCGAATCAGCATGAGATAGCCGCGCAAACGGGAAAACAACGGTTCGGTGTTGCGTGTCGGTGCGGAATTATCCGCGGGTCCGGCAACCTTGACAATGCCGCCACCATGAAGGGGCAGGGTGCTCAAGATGAATCCAACGTTGGCGATACGCAGGAAATCAAGCCCGACATACGACGTTATGTCGTAGTCTTTGCAACACTTGAGGTCCAAATCCGGCGGTAGGATCCTCACGTATCCGGAATCTATATCTTCATACTTCGGTACGACCCCCTTCGACCAAAACAAGGCCGAGGAAAGAAGAACCAGGTTGTGACTGCCATCGAGGGCATCCAGGCCCGCTGCCGGCGCCATGTTTGCGGCGATGCGGTAGGGGATGGTTACGACGCGAAAGGGTTCGTCCGCCCCCCAGCGGCGGGCCTCGAGGCGGTCAATTCCTTCCGTTAACATCGGCAGCCCCCCCTCGCTAAGCCATACCGATACATCCAAGGCTTTGTACCAAGCGAACTTGCCGATGGCGACGGCGATGACGGCCGCGCCAATGAGGCCCAGGCGCCGTTTTTTCCATGAGGAACCGTCTTCGGGCGTCGCGCGAGTCGCGATCGCAAAGATGATCAACCCGACAATTGTGAAGGAATAAATGATGTAATTGAAGTTGAACCCCTTCAGGGGCGATAACCCGATCAGGGACCAGGGGATTTGCCGAAGCAGCAAGCCAATCAGCAGACTAATAATCCCCACCGCCAGAATCCGAAACCAGTGGCGGTGCCCTCCGGCAACGAGGAGAACGGCCCCTGTTGCCGCCAAAACCATGACCTCTCCGAATTGGCCGATGCTGAACCACAATTCACGAAGAAACTCCCCGAAACTGCTGACCGCAAGTGATACGCTGGTTCCGCGATAGGTGTACGGCCCGAGCAGTGCTTTGGCGTACAGGGACTCGTGCCAGTTCAGCATGACAAAACCAACCATTATGATCATGGCTGGAATGGTGCGGAAAAAGTGCCGGAAGCCAAAAAGAAGCGCCACCAAGGCAAGGGCCGGAAAGAAGGCGAGACCGCTATGGGTCGGTGTCATGCTGATTGCGTGCAGGGCGGCGACGGCGATAACCCCGGCGAAATAGTACCTGCGTCCGACCCGTCCCACGCCCAGGTAGACGGCCAGGGGGATCAATGCATAACCGAGTCCGTAGGCCCAGCTGTAAAGGCCAAAGATCGTGGAACTCAAGATAAACAATCCGGCCAGCCCCGAAGCGATGAATCTGTCGGAACCGGCCATTCGCCGGCAGATCAAATAGGTTCCGATATAGCCGGTCGCCGCCCCTGCCACTTTGTGGATCATATACGCCACCCACGGCGGCATCATACCCAGCAGCATTCCGTCAAGGGAAAAGAGCTGGCCGGAGACGAGAGAGGTAGCGAATATGTCGTTGCCTCCGGCAAAGGCATGGGAGAAAACGCCACCGTCGTGCCAGTCATTCAAATATTTGAAAAAGGAAAATGAATAGTCGGAAAGAAAATGTGTGAATGAAAACGGTCCGAAGATCCAGTACTCAGACGTTGATAATAATACCCAAACAACTCCGAAAACGAAGCTTTGTTTGCGGGTTTTCGGGAAGAGTTTCCAGCGCCACACGACGCCAAAGGCTGCCAAGGTGAAAAAAATCTGAAACACGGATAAAGCGCCAGAGAACCCGAGGAATTCTTGAATGTATTCAATCATAAACTGTAACTATTCAACCCGGTTGGAGCAGTTGTTCCACGTCGATGGCGGTTTGGATTGCCTGAAGGGCTGACAGGCCCTGGCGTTTCCCCGTGTTGAGGACGGTAAGGACGCCGGCGTAGAGGTCGCTTCCCCAGTCGGCGCGGAAGCCGCCGGTGACGGTTATTCCTTGATCAGATAGCAGGGGGACTGGGCGAACGGGAACTTGCGGATGGTTTCAGGCCGGTCGTGTTCGCTCAGGAATTCGTCGATCGCCCGCCGGGCCCCGGGAAAGCCTTCGTAGTCGTCGAGGATGACGATGCCGCCCCGCACCACCCGCTCGAACAGGTATTCGAGGACGGCCTTGACCGGATCGTAGAGGTCGAGGTCGATGTTGACGATGGAGACGCTCATCTCCTGGTTCTCTTCCAGGAACCGGGGCAGGGTTTCGCGGACATCGCCCTGGACCAGCTCGACGTTGTCGGCAAGCCCCTGTTCCGCCAGCATCCCCAGCAGCCGGTCCAAGCCGATGCCGGTGTCACCGGCGGCCGCCACCAGCCGTTCGCGTTTCGCTTTGTCGGGTTCGAATTCGGCCTCGGGAAAACGGCCGAACATGTCGAAACCGATGAACCGGCGGTGATGGTCGGGATGGAAAAGCCGGCCGAGCTTCCTGAAACGGCAGAACGACGCCCCCTTGAAGATGCCGGCCTCGACGAAGCTCCCGGGCAGGCCCAGGGACATTTCGTACAGCTTGGCGTGGGCCAGGAACTTCGAAATCCTGCTCGGCGGACAGTGCAGGTAGAATTGGTTTTCCGCTTCGAAGACGTCCATCACCGGTTCCTCACCATTGCGTCTAACCGCCACCAGCGGCTTTCCTACCCAGGGCCGGCTCTCAGCCGGCGTGTCGGAAGCCCCGGAAGCATTCGTCCCGGGTTTCGTAAAGGTGTTTGACCTGGGCGAGGGCTTTGTCGCGTGCCGTATTGTAATAATTTTCCAACAGCCTGGTGTTGGCATCGCGCAAACACTCGTAGAATTCATCGTCGCTCAATTCCGTGAAATTAACGGCGATGAGATCCGAATTCAGATGCTTGACCTCGTAGAAATCCTCGACGTCCTTGAGCAGCCCCTTCTCTATGGCATCGTAAAATAGCGGCGATCCGGGATAGGGCGTGACCGGTCGGATGGTGCGCAACTGCGAGAAATCGTCGTACTTGAGCAGGAACTCAACGCCCTTGTCGAGGGTTTCCCGGGTATCCCCGATATTTCCGAAGATGATGTTGAGGCCGGTGCCGATGCCGAGCTTCTGGGTGGCCTCGACACCCTTGACCACCTGGTCTGTCCGCAGCCCCTTCTTCATGTTCTTGAGGACCTCGTTGTCCATCGCCTCGATGCCGTAGTTGATGAAGACGCACCCCGCTTCCTTCATCAGCTTGAGAAGTTCAGGCGTGGCATAATTGAGGCGCCCGTTGCAATTCCAGACAACGTCCATATCGGCTTTGAGGAACGCCTTGCAGATGGCCTCGGTATGCTCCACCGACGTCATCAGCAAATCGTCCTCGAATGTGATGTATGTGATTCCGAAATCCCGGTGAAGATAGCGAACTTCCTCGATGATCGCTTCCGGGTTTCGCGGGCGGTGGCCGGTATCCATGCGATAACAAAAAGTGCAGCGGAACGTACAGCCCCGTCCCGACATCATCGGCGCGATGAAATCGCAAGTTTTTGCATTCGGCATTCGCAGAAGCCGGTAATAATCCATGGGAAATTTGTGATAGGCGGGCCATGGAATGCTGTCGATGTCGGCGATCAACGGTCGCCTGGGGTTGACCACGACCTTGCCCCCGTCACGGTAGGCAATTCCCTGGATTCCCGCCAGGGGCGTCCGGTTGGCAATGACCTCGAACAACTCGACACAGGTTTCCTCCCCCTCGCCCATGACGATGATGTCGGCTTGGGTCTTGTTCAGAAAAAACTCCGGTTCCGGGGTCGGGCCGTAACCGCCGATGATATAGGTGGGACGGTTGCGGGATCGGTTGATGGCCTGGGAAATCCCGAGAAGTTTGCGGTACTGGTAGTAACCGGCGATGACGCTGACCCCGACCACATCGAATTCGTTGTTGTCCAGGTGTTCGGTAAGGTGCCGGTCGGGATAGTGGTGCATGTCCTGATTGTAGATTTCCACCTCATGGCCGTTGTCTTCGAGCACGGCGGCGATGTAGCCCAGACCCATGGGAAACACGTGGGTGTAGGAGTCGTTGTCGTAGACGACGAGGAGTACGCGCATAGCCTATGACCGTCCCGGATTCATTCTTGAGGATAGACGCAAGACTGCGCCGCCTACCAGGCGCTCCAGCCGCCGTCGACGACCATCATCTGGCCGGTCATGTAGCTGGAGGCGTCGGACGCCAGATAGACCACGGCGCCGACCATCTCGTCGCGCTCGGCCATCCGGCCCAGCGGCGTGCGCGATGCGTAGTTTCTCTTGAAGGTTTCGTTCTGGCCGCTCTCGACGCCGCCCGGGACCAGGGTGTTGACCCGTATCCCCACCTCCGCCCAGTAGGTGGCCAGGTACCTGGTCAGGCCGACCACGGCGGCCTTGGAGGCGGCGTAGACCGGGGGCGTGGTGATCCGCTGGCCCAGGTACTCGGAGCCCTCGTAGATCCTGAAGTCGGGGCCGACGATGCCGTACGTCGAGGCGGTCTGGATGATCGAGCCGCCGCGCCCCGATTCACGCATGTGGCCGCCGACCGCCTGGGCGACCAGGAACAGGCCGTCGACGTTGACCGCCATGATCTCGCGCCACACCTCGAGCTTGAAGTCCTCGACCGGGGCGAAGAAGTCGGCCAGGTTCCTGGCCTTGGCGGCGGCGTTGTTGTGCAGGACATGGATGCCGCCGAGCTCCGAGCAGACCCGCTCGACCATCCCGGCTACCTGCTCGGGCGCCGAAACGTCGCAGTTCACCCCGAGCGTTTTGACGCCGTGTTCGCCGGCGATCACGGCGGCCAGGTCCACGGCCGCCGGGCCGTCGATGTCGATCACCGCGACGTCGGCGCCGTGGGCGGCGAGCCCATGGCAGACCCGGGCGCCGATGATGCCGGCGCCCCCGGTCACCACCGCCGTCTTGCCGGTGAGGTCGAAGATGTCCGAAAGGGGCTTGTCGTTCATGTTCCGGCTTCCCGCTGGGTGAAGAGGAATTCGACCAACCTGAAGTCGGTCTCGGTATCGATGTCCATGGACCGCTCCTCGGGCATCACGAACAGCCGGGTGTCCTCGCCCAACGCGAAATCGTTGTCCAAAAACAGCGCCTCTCTGGTCCACGCGAACACCGAGGCGTTGAGGTCGAAGCAGGGCGGCGAGTCCTGGCGCCGGGCGAGGGGTGCGGGGGGCGGCTTGCTCAGCCAGACCCGGCCATTTCCGTCCACCTCGACCAGGTTGAAATACGGCGAGCGGCGGGCCGGGGCGCCCGAGACCACGTTGGCCGCGCCGCTGTCCTCGAGCAGGGCGACGGCGCCCCGGATGTCGTCGAGGGAGCGTAGCGGCGAGGTGGCGTCGAGATCGACGATGACCGCGAAGCGGTGCCCGGTCTCGTCCTCGGCGACCGCCGCGCAGTGGCGGATGGCGGGGATCTTGGGGGCGCCGTCGGTGGCCAGCTCGGCGGGGCGTTCGATCAGGTGGTCGGCGCCCCACCGGCGGCCCGCCTCGAGAATGGCTTCGCTGTCGCTGCTGAGCGCGATAGCGTCGAACATTTCCGAATCAAGGGCCTGCTCGATGGAGTGGGCGATCAGCGGCTTGCCGGCCAGGGGGCGCAGGTTCTTGTCCTTGACCCCTTTGGATCCGCCCCGCGCGCAGATGGTGCACAGCCGCCTCATCGCCCGACCCACACCCGGTCGCGCGCCGCCCGTTCGGCGGCCTCGATCATCGCCGTCACCTCAAAGCCTTCGGCCAGCGAACAGAGGACGCCGTCCTCGCCGTTCAGCGCCGCGCGGTGCTGGGCCAGGTAGGTGTCGTCCCGCCCCACCGTGAAACGTTCGGTGTTGCCCTTGAACTCGATGGTCCCGGCGACCAGGTCGGCGCGCGCCGTGCCGGAGTCGGTCAGGGCGACGATCCGGCGGTGGAGCACGCTGTCGAGAAAGTTCAACTGCACCGTCGCCAGCGGACAGCGGTCGGTTTCCAGGAGGATCGAGAACACGTCGTCGCTGTCGATCTCCAGGGCGCTGAGGTGCCCTCCCGAAGCGGTCAGCCGCAGCCAGCCGCCGAGCATCCAGTTGACGTAGTCCAACTCGTGGCTGAGGTCGCGCAATACGCCGCCGCCCAGGGCCTTGATCGACCGCCATCCCCGGCGGTAGTCCGTATCCGGCCGCCAATCGGGAAGGTAATGGCCGACGTAGGCGTGGACGGCCACTACCCCGTGGTCCTCGAGGACCGCCTTCAACGCCGCGATGACCGGGTGGAAGCGCAGGTTGTAGGCGACGTGGACCCGCTCGAAGGCGTGGGGCGGGATCTCGCTCAAGGCCGCGAACAGCGGTTTCTCGACCAGCACCGTGCCGCCGAACCCGGCCCCGGCGAGGGCCTTGAAATCGTCCAGGTGCTCGTCGGTGCGGCTGGCCACCACCACGTAGTCGGGCCGCCAGGCGTCCACCGCCTCGGGCGTCGAGGCGAAACGATCCGGGAAATCGACCTCGCGCCGGCTGACCACCGCCACCTCCAGCCCCAACTCCACGAGCAGCCGGGCGTGACGGCGGCCGATGGAGCCGAAGCCGATGACCAGCGCCCTCATTTCCGGAACACCCGGTCGAACTCGCCGTTGGCCTGGCTGAGATCGTCCATCCGCCCGACATCCAGCCAGTATTCGCGAATCGGGAACACCGCCGTGGTGTGGCCGGCTTCGATGACGGTTTCGAACAAGGTGGTCATGTCGAAGTATTGGTCGGCGGGGATGAGGTCGATGAGCTCGGGTTCGAGCACATAGATGCCGGCGTTGACGAAGAAGCTTTGCAGGGGTTTCTCGTCGATTTCCTTGATCCGGGTGCCCTCGATCTTGACCACCCCGAAGGGAATCTGGAAATCGTAAGCACGCACGCACATGGTGGCCTTGGAAAGGTGCTGGCGGTGGTAGTCCAGCAGGTACTGGAAGTTGACCCGGGTCAGCAGGTCGCCGTTCATCACCATGATCGGCGTCTCGGGACGTTGGGGGATGAGGCGCAACGCCCCGGCCGTCCCCAGCCGGCGGTCCTCCTCGATGTAGCGGATTTCGGCGTTCCACCGGCTACCGTCGCCGAAGTGGTCCTTGATCATCTCGCCCTTGTAGTTCAACGAGATGTAGAAGCGGTGGAAGTTGTAGTGGACGAAGCTCTCGAGGATGGTCTCTAGCAACGGCTTGTCGCCCACCGACAGCAGGGGCTTGGGTGCCGTTTCGGTCAGCGGGTGCAGCCGCGTTCCCAGGCCGCCGGCCATCAGGACCACCCAGTTGTCGCGCCGCTCGGCCGGCTTCAGCAGGTTGTCGATGTAGGCCAGGCCGACCACCCGGCCCCCGGCGTCGAGCAGCGGGATCTGGCGGATCACCTCGGTCATCATGCGGTTGAGCAGCACCTCGTCGCTTTCGTCCGGGGCCGCCACGTGGGGTTCCCGGTTCATCACCAGCTCCACCGGCGCCTCCATGTCGAGGCCGCGCAGGATGGCCCGGCGGACGTCGCCGTCGGTCACCGTGCCCAGCAGATGTTCTTCTTGGTCCACCACCAGGCAGATCTGGTTGGCGCCGATGTCGATCACCTCGATCGCCTGGCGGATCGACACCGATGGCGGGATGAGAGTTTTCCTCCAGGCCATCTGCTATATTTTCCTTGCCGGAACCCCGGCGACGGTGGCCCCCGGTGCTCCGGGAAACGTAACCGCCCGGATTCGCCGCGCCACTTCCTCGGCAGGCATGTCGGGGGTAATCCGGCAGAGCTCGTCGAGTTCGTGGCGCCTGTAGGGCTTACGCCGCCAATGTTCGTCCGATCGGGGCAGAGGCTTGCCCGCCAGGATGAGGGTGATGACCTCATGAAACAGTTCCAAAATCGACGCGTAGCATCGTTGCGTAAGCGAGTACACAGTATCTTCAGGATGCAGTGGGAAACGCCGTACCTCGATAATCGTTCCGGTGTCGACCCGTGGTGCCATGTGGTGGCAGGTTACGCCGAATTCCGTCTCTCCGTTGTATATGGCGAAATTGGTGCATCCGATCCCGGGGTACTCGGGGGGGCCTGGATGGAAATTGATCGCGGCCCGATTCGCCCGATCCAACACACCCTTGGGGATTATGAAAGGCGACAGATAGGAAATGATGTAATCCCCTTGCCATTGGTCGATTTGATCCAGCCATGGATCGCCTCGGCGCGCCAAATGGATTTCGGGTTTGGAAAAATGCCGGAGAACAAATTCCACGGCTTTCTCACAATAAGGATCATCCCTCTTGCCGACAAAAAGAAGAGAGATTGTCATTCGCTCGTCGTTTCCCGAGAGGCAGGTCGGATCGTTTCATCTTCATGGAGATCACTTGCCGCCAACCGGCCCAACCATTCCCAGTACTCCATCGGCGACACCCCGTCTCCCGGGCGCAGGGCCGTCAGGTTGTCCTCGCTGAAGGTCTCGCCGGCGCGGATCGGCCGCCGGGCGACCAGGCTCTTGCGGGCCACCGCCATGGTCCCCAGCTCCGAGGGCCGGGGGTTTTTGAGGCCGTCGCCCAGCGCCCGTTCGACGGCGCGGATGGCGGCGACCATCTCGGCGAACTGGTCCGGTTCCAGCGAGGCTTGGTGGTCGGGGCCGGGCAGCGAACGCTCCAGCGTGAAGTGTTTTTCGATCACCGACGCCCCGCGCCCGGCGGCGGCGATGGCCACCGCGATGCCGGGGCTGTGGTCGGACAGCCCGACCGGCAAATCGAAGCTCTCGCGCAGGGTATCCATGGCCCTCAGGTTGACGTCCTCAAGGGGGGTCGGGTAGGCGCTGGTGCAGTGCAGCAGGGTCACCCTGTTTCGCAGCGCCTCCTTGCCCTCCAGCGACAGGTAGGCCGAGCGGAAATTGGCCCGGGACGGTTCGCTGCCGGTTTCCGTCATCCCGAAGGCGAGCACGCCCAGCGCCGCTTCCACCTCCTCGATGGTGCTCATCCCGGTCGACAGGATGATCCGGCAACCGCTTCGCCCCGCCTCGAGGAGCAACGGCGCGTCGGTGATGGCGCCGGAAGGGATTTTCAGGGTTTCCAGGCCCAGCTCCCCGGCCAGGAAGCGCAGGCTTTGGAGATCGAACGGGGTCGACAGGAAGTCGATGCCCCGCTCGCGGCAGCGCTCGGCCAGGGCGCGGTGAGCCTCCGCCGACAGTTCCAGGCGTTCCAGCATGGCGAGTTGGGATTCGCCGGGGTCGGTGGCGGCGCTCTGGTAGGCGGCCTTGGGGGCGGCCCCGGTGGCCACCTCCGCGGCCTTGAAGGTCTGGAACTTGACGGTGTCGGCCCCGGCCTCGGCCGCCGCGTCGACCAGGCGAAGGGCCATCTCCTCATCACCGTTGTGGTTGACCCCGGCCTCGGCGATCACCTGAATTCGGGCTTCGCCCGGTGCCGCCGGGTCGGCGAACCGTTTGATCGAGATGCCGTCGAGGTCGGCGGTGCGCAGGACCTCGACGATCCGCCCCGAGACACCGCCCCGGCCGAAGGGGGTGGCAGCGTCCTGGACGCCCCGGGAAAGCGCGCGCTCGATGGCGGCCCGGATGTCGCCGCGGCGGTCGGGGCAGTCGATCACCGAGGCGGCCCTCAGCCGCCCCTTCTGGCGGTCGCCGATGTTGACCGTCGGCACGCCCAGCGCCGGGGCCTCGATCAGGCCGCTGGACGAGTTGCCGATCACCACCTGGCAGTGCTTGAGCGCGCTCAGGTAGCGCAGTTGACCCAGCGAAACGAAGCGCCGGGCTCGCTCCGGGTGTTTCGCCACATAATCGGCGATCGCCCGGGTAATGGCCCGGTTGCCGGGATCGGCGTTGACCCCGGTGAACAGCAGCCGATGGCCGGGAAAGGCGTCCAGCGCCGCCAGCAACTCCCCCACCCCCCTTGGGTTGCCCAGGGTTTGCGGGTGGTAGGTGACGACGAAGAAACCCTCACCGAGGTCGAAGTCCAGTTCCTTGTCCAGGGCCGGGCGCTCCACAAGCTCGAGGCGTTCGATGTTGTCCAGCCCGATGGCGCCGACGTTGAACACCCGCTGGGGCGCCTCGCCCATCCGGATCACCCTACGCCGGTAGGGCTCGGCGGCGGTGAAGTGGAGGTGGGACATCTTGGTGATGGCGTGGCGCATGGCGTCGTCGATCGCCCCCTCGGTGATCTCGCCGCCGTGGATGTGGGCCAGCGGAACGCCGAGCACCGTCGCCGCGGTGGCGGCGGCCAGGATCTCGAAGCGGTCGCCGAGCACCACCACGATGTCGGGGGCGAGGCGCACGAAGGCCTCGGCCATGCCGGCGACGCCCCGGCCCATGGAGCGGGCGATATCCAGCGGCGCGTCGCCGTCCTCCAGCATTTCGACCCGGGCGGCGATGGCGAAGCCGTCGTCCTCGATCACCCGGACGGTCATGCCGAAGCGCTCCGCCAGGTGCATGCCGGTGGCCACCAGTTGCAATTCGAGCCCGGGGTCGGCCTCGATCTCCCGGAGCAGCCAGTACAGCAGCCCGTATTCGGCGCGCCCGCCGGTGACCACGCAGACCTTACGCATCGTCCGCCAAGCGGGGGCTCGAGGGGAGGTTGATCAGCCGGCGGTGGATGTCCTCGGCCACGCTCAGGTCCATCCGCGGGCAGTCGGCGAAGGCGGCCAGCTTGTGCATCGGCGTCCACGCCGGGCGGGTCCTCAGGCCGGCGTCGTTGGCCCGTTGCAACACCTCGTCGCGGAATTCCGCAACATCGCGATCCAGCAGCAGAACGTTGAGCCAGTAGTTGGAGCGCGCGAACTCGGGCTCGGAGAAGAAGCGCACCCCGCCCACCCCCTCGATGGCCCGGCGGTAGCGTTCGGCCAGGGCGCGCTTGCGCTCGACGAAATCGGGCAGGCGCTCCAACTGGCCGCAGCCGAGCGCCGCGTTGAGGTTGGGCAGGCGGTAGTTGTAGCCGACCCGGTCGTGGACGAATTCCCAGCGGTGGGGCAGCTTGGCGGTGGTCGTCAGGTGGCGCGCCGCCCCGGCCAGCTCGGCGTCGTCGGTCACCACCGCGCCGCCGCCGCCGGTGGTGACGATCTTGTTGCCGTTGAAGCTGAGCGCCGACAGCAGGCCCCAGTGGCCGGTGTGCCGGCCCTTGTAGGTGGAGCCCAGGGATTCGGCGGCGTCTTCGATCAGCGGCACGGCGAACCGCCGGCAGACCTCCGACAGCGCCTCGATGTCGGCGGGATGGCCGAACACATGGACGCAGACCACCGCCGCGATGCGGCGTGCGGTGCGCCGGTTGACCAAGCCATACGCGGCGGTCTCGGCGACCTCGGCCAGGTGGTCGGCCAGCTTGGCCGCGTCCAGGCCCAGCGTGCGTTCCTCGCAGTCGGCGAGGTGGGGATGGGCGCCGCAATGAGCGACCGCGTTGGCCGGGGCCACGAAGGTCAGGGCCGGGACCACGACCTCGTCGCCGGGCTCGACGCCGGCCACCATCAGGCAGGTATGGAGCGCTGCCGTGCCGTTGACCGTCGCCACCGCGTGGCCGAGGCCGACTGTCTCGGCCAGCATCCCCTCGAAGCGCTCGACGTAGGCGCCGGCGGACGACACCCACCCGGTGTCCAGGCACTCCTTGACGTAGGCCCACTCGTTGCCGGCGATCTCGGGTTCGTGCAGGCCCACCGGCGGCGGCGCCACCGAGGACAAAGCCGCCACCACGGCGGCGGGATCGAAGGTGCTCAATAGTCGATCTCGTGGTTGCCGTAGAAGCCCCGGGGCTGGTCGATGTCGAGGAACAGGGACTGGCGCATGGCCGCGATCAGCTCGCGGATGCCGTCCTCGAGGGTGAATTCCGGCTCGAAGTTCAGCCGCTCGCGGACCCGGGTGAAGTCGACCCGGTAGTTGCGGGGGTCGGAGCCGTGCTCCTGGTAGCGGACCCTGGCTTCGGGAAGCTGCTCGAGGATGGCCTCGACGATCGAGCGCTTGGTGTGGTTGTTGGCCTCGCCGCCGACGTTGAAGACCTCGAAGGCGACCCGCTCCCGGGGCGCCTCGAGGACCCGGACGATGACCTCGGCGAGGTCCCGGAGGTGGCAGTACGGCCGCCAGGTGTGGGGGTCGTAGACCAGCAGCTCGTGGCCCAGGAACATCTCGCGGGTGAACTCGCTGAGGGTCAGGTCGAAGCGCATCCGGGGCGACAGCCCGAAGGCGGTGGCGAAGCGCAGGATGGTCGGCGCGTAGTCTACCTTGCCATGCAGCGCGAGGATCCTGTTCTCGATCGCCACCTTGGACTTGGCGTAGAGCGACAGGGGCTTGAGCCGGCATCCCTCGTCGGCCAGCCGGTCGTCCTCGATCAGGCCGTAGTTGGAACACGTCGAGACGAACACCACGCTGTTCAGGGGGCGCCCGTCGAGCAGCCCGAGGATGGTCTCGTAGCCCCCCTCGTTGATCCGCCGCGCGGCCTCCGGGTACTTCTTGGTGATCGGGTCGCCGACCAGTCCGCCCAGCAGGACCACGTCGCCGACCCCCTCCAGGGCCGCCGTCATCGCCTCGGCGTCGGCCAGGTCGCCGTGGACGAAGCGGTACCCGGGCCGGCCGAGGAAGGGCACCACCGCGCCCTGGTTGTTATACAGCAGCAGATCGAAGCTTCGCACCCCATAGCCGCGCTCCAGCAGGTGCGCGCACAGCACCGAGCCGACGTAGCCGGCGCCGCCGACGACCAGCACCGTGCGCCGTTGCGTATCAATGGTCTTCGGGATCGAAGGAGTTATGGCCGGTTTTTCCACGCTACCGCAGTCCGGGTGAAAGGACGCGCCCGGAGAATGCCGAATGGGAGGGGAACCGAGGCCTCAAACGTAGGTATGGACGGCCTCGGCCGGAACGTTGACCTTGACCTGCCGGCCCAGCAGCTCGAGCAGGACGATCACCCGTTCCTCGTCGGTGACGCTTTCGAACAGGCCGATGCAGTCGTCGAACGGACCGTCCTGCATCCGCACCCGATCCCCCTTCTTGAATCGGTCCCCTGGCTTGAAGACGATCACTCCCTGCTCGTTCTCGCAGGTCCGGATGTCGTCGATGATCGTCGACGGCACGGCGACCGGCCCGCCGCCCAAACAGACCAGATAGCTCACCCCGAAGGTCGACTGGATGGCCCGCCAGCGCGCCTTTTCGATGTCCATCTCGACGAACAGGTAGCGGGGGAACAGCGGCGAGGGCACCCAATCCGTGCGCCGGGCGTGGCGGCGCCGCTTCATGTGGCGGGGAAGGTAGACCCCGAAGTCCTGGCGCCGCAGGTTGGCGGCGGCCTTCTGCTCGGCGTTGGCCTGGGTGTGGACCGCGTACCAGTTCAGCATCTCGATGCCTATTCCATCAACTGCGGCTGGGCCCGCGAGATATGGGCGAAGCGGGGGGCCAGGATCCGTTCCGGGGACAGGTGTTCGACCATCCTGTCGTAGGTCGCCTGGGGGTTGGCGAGGTCGGTGACGATCACCGCATCCAGTTCTCCCGCCTCGGCGATGTCGGCGAACACGGCCAGCCCGGCGAACCGTTCGCCCGCGGCATCGGGGTCGATGACGCCGATCACCTGGACCGGGTAGTCCCGGGCGCACAGGGTGGCGATCTCGGCCAGGTCGCTGGTTCCGCACAGGGCGATCCGCGTCCACGTCCTGGCGGCGCAGGCCTCGAACAGCTCCGAGCACTGGCCGCGGGCGACGCGGAAGAAGTTGAACGAACAGGATAGGTAGTGCGCCGTGAGACGGCTCTTCTCCATGAACCCCTGGGGCGTCAGGTAGTAGGCGTAGCGGTTGGCGGGCACCTGCTTGACCTTGATGAACCCCTTCTTGATGCAGCGCTTCAAGTAGGCGTTGGTCAGCCCGAGGGCGATCCCAAGCTCCTTGGCCACGCTTCGCTGGGTGACCGACTGGTTTCCTTCCACCGCCGTCAGGAGGCCAAGGGTGATTTCCGTCTCGGCGTCCAGGGCGTTGGAATCGGTGTTGGATTTGGCCACGAAGACCCCCCCGCAACGTGTTCACGCCACGAACAATACCCTGTTCACGACCTGAACGTCAAGTCGATTGAACGTCCGCGCATCCGCCGCCCGGGCCAGCGGGCGATTGACAAGGCGAGCGGTGACAGATAGAGGAATGGCGGCTTTCGCGGGGGTTTTCACAGATGCCGTCTTCTCACCGTATCGCCGTCATCGGCCTGGGCTACGTCGGTCTTCCGCTGGCCGTCGCCCTGGCCCGCCATTTCCCGGTCACCGGTTACGACCGCGACGGCGAACGGGTGGCCCAGCTCACGACGGGACATGACCGGACCGGCGAGGTCGCCGAGCGGGTCCTCGGCTCGAGCAGCGCCGCCTTCACCGACAGGGCCGAGGACATGGCCCGATGCACGGTCTTCATCGTCGCCGTTCCGACCCCGGTGGACGCCGCCAACAGGCCCGACCTGGCGCCCCTCGACGACGCCTGCCGGACGGTCGGGGGATGTCTCAAGAAGGGCGACATCGTGGTCTTCGAGAGCACCGTCTATCCCGGGGTCACCGAGGACGTCTGCGGAGCCCGGCTGGAGTCGGTCTCGGGCCTCGGGGGCGGGGTCGACTTCCACCTCGGCTATTCCCCCGAACGGATCAACCCCGGGGACCGCGACCACGCGGTGGAGAGGATCACCAAGGTGGTCGCCGGACAGACCCCCGAAGTGGTCGCGGTGCTGAAGGACATCTACGGCGCCGTCACCTCCGGGGGCGTGTTCGTGGCCCGCGACATCCGCACCGCCGAGGCGGCCAAGGTCATCGAGAACGCCCAACGCGACATCAACATCGCCTTCATCAACGAGGTGGCGATGATCTTCAAGCACCTTGGACTGTCCACCCACGACGTGCTGGAGGCCGCGGCCACCAAGTGGAACTTCCTCGACTTCCAGCCCGGGCTGGTCGGCGGCCACTGCATCGGCATCGATCCCTACTACCTGGCCCACTGCGCCCAGCAGGCCGGTCACCATCCCGAGGTGATCCTCGCCGGGCGCCGGATCAACGACGCCATGGGCTCCTTCGTCGCCGACCAGATCCACCGGGCGCTGGCCCCGGGCGCCGGGACGCGGACGCTGGTCCTCGGGCTGACCTTCAAGGAGAACGTCTCCGACCTGCGCAACTCCAAGGTGGTCGACGTGGTCAGGGGGCTCGAATCGCTGGGCCACCGGGTCGACGTCCACGACCCGCTGGCCGACCCGGACGACGCCGAACGGCTGTACGACATCCGCCTGCTGGCCGACCTCGACGGGGCGCAAGGCTACGACTGCGTGGTCGGCGCCGTGGCCCACGAAACCTACCGCGCGTTCACCGCCGAAACCTTCGCCGGGCTCCTCGCCGGCGGCGGGCTGGTCGCCGACATCAAGGGCCTGTGGCGGCGCCTCGCCTTCCCCCAAGGGGTCCGGGTGTGGCGGCTGTAGGAACCAGGACACTGGGGCGGAAAATTATTCCAAGAGACGGCCCTGGCAATCGACGCCGGCGGTTCTGATCGATTCGTCCCTGGTCGAGCATGAAGCATCCAGTTGCAGCTCGGGAACCTCGCGCGCGAGGCGTTTGCCGATATACTGGTGTTCGTAGAGGCCACGCAGGAAGACACACGGATACCCCCTGATAACCGTCGCCATATCCTTCGCTCCATCCCAGTCCCGGAGCACGGCCGGCTCCGGATCGAGCCATTTTCCGAACCAGTAGTCGTTGGCCGGCGCCCCCGCCTTCAGGCGCTCGGAAAATCGGCCGCCGGTGACGAAATCGCCCAGGTACAGGGCGAAGGTCGGGCTGGAGGCGGAATAGAAATAAATCCGCGCGCACGCCTCGAAACGCCGGTTGTCGAGCGAAAGCGCCGTTTGCCGTTGGTCGTCGAGCTCCCGTCCGGCGTCGATGACGCTGAACACCTGCATCGACGCCACCAGGGCGAACCCCGCCGCCGCCGCCCAACCCAAGCGCCGCCGCCAGGGACCGTTGCGGGGAATCCATTCGGTGATCATATGAATCAGCAGGGCCGCCGCCAGGGGACTCAGCATGAACGCCGGGATCATGTAACGGTTGGCCGGTTGCTTGGCCACCACCAGAGCCAGCGCCAGCTGGGCCAGGCACACGGCGAAAAGAGTCCGCACCAGCAGCCGGTCGACGTCGGCGCCGCGCTGGGCGCGCCAGGTCCAGGAGATCGCGCTCAGCAGCGACAGGACGAACACCGCCTGGAAGAACACCGGACGACTGAACATCTTGTAGACGTTGTTCGGGTAGCGGGCGAAGTCGATGACGCTCGGCGTTCCGCTGGCGTAGTCGCCGCTGCTCACCAAGACCTGGGTCAGGAAGTCGAAGAATTGCCCGTAGGCGCCGATCGCCGGCAGCGTGAAGACCACCACCGAGGCCGCCGAGGCCGCCGCCCAGACGGCGATCGGCCGCCACCCCCCGAGGACCACCGGCGCCAGCAGGAAGACCGGCGCCGACGTCACCTTGGTCGCCACGCCGAACCCGGTCACCACCCCGAAGGCGATGGCCAGGCGCATCGGGCGCCGCTTCAGGCGGCCGGCTTCGAGGGCCAGCATCGTGACCACCGAGAGCATCAGCATCGCCAACACCAAGAGCGCCTCGGGCTTGACATGGAAGGCGTGGCGCAGCACCAGCATCGAGACGAACGGCCCCACCTGGATGACCAGCCCGCACAAAAGGTTGCCGAAAACCCGCCGAGCGACGACCCCGGCGACCAGCAGGGCGCAGCCATTGAGGACGATCATCACCACCCCGATCAGGCGCAGGTGGGATTCCGGGTCGGCGAGCACGGCGGCGGTGATGGCGTCGGCGCCGTCGAAGGGGTAGGCGGCCTTGAGGACCAATGCTCCCAGCGACTGAACCGTGGTCCCCGGATGGGTGACGCTGCCCGGCGTCTCGAAATTGACCAGATTGAGGGCGTCGAACAGATAGAAATAGTCGGGATCGAGGTTGAACCACAGCCATGACGGACCGCCGGCGAGCCGCAGGGCCAGCGAGGCGGCAACGAAACAGATCGGCAGAACGGCGAGGGCGAGCCATCCGGAACCGGCGCCCGCCAGGCCGGCCAGGCCCGCCAGGATGGCGCGGTCTCCGGGTTCCGGTTTCCCGTTGTGGTGGACGGTCGGGATTATGGCCTCCTCGGTGTCGTTCCGGCGTCTCGGGCGAGGGATGTTCTTAGCCGATATCGACGGGATGGCCCATCTTCTTCTCGAAGCCGCTTGGGCGCCGGGGGCTTTCGGACGTTGCCTTCGAACGACCGCTCCGCCAATATGGGCTATTGCCGATTCCACCCGAGAGCCCCATGAAATTCCTCAAGAAAAACAGAGTGTATTTGCTGATCGTCTTTATGTCCTTGTTGTCGGGCGCCTATATCGCCGAGGTGTATTTCCAGTATTTTTTCTACGTGCCCCGACCGACGCTGTACGAAGAGTCTCCCGACTGGGACAGCCGCTCGATGATCGAGGTCGTCCGGGATCTGCGCGAGGACGGCGCCGACGCCTATCCGTTCCTGTTCATGCGCGGCCAGGTGCTGATTCAGGAAGACGGTGAGTATCACAGCACCTTCGTGGTCGACGGCAAGGAGATGCTGCCGCTAGGCAACCTTTCCAGGGCCTTGACCGTGTCCTGTAATGAGATGGGCTATTGGAAGACCTATATCAGCGACCAATACGGCTTCAACAACCCCGTGGGAAGCTGGCATCCCGACGGCGAAGAGATCGCCGTGGTCGGCGATTCCTACGCCCACGGCTCCTGTGTTCCCGAAGACGACCACATGGTCGGAGTGATCCGCCGCCAGGTGCCCCGCACCGTCAACATCGGGCTCATCGCGACCGGGCCGCTGGCCCAGTTCGCGGCGATGCGCGAATACCTGCCCTCGGCGCGGCCGAAAGTGGTGCTGTGGTTCTTCTTGGAACACAACGACATCAACGGCGACCTTCATGACGAACTGATGATCCCGTTGCTGAGGAACTATATGGAGATCGACGGTTTCAGCCAGAACCTGATCGAACGCCAGGAGGAAATCGACGAACTCCTGCGCAACAAGATCGACCGCAAGATTCCGCAATGGATCGCCCGCGCGATCAAAGGTCGCGCCGACAGGGAGACGTCGGAATTCAAGAAAATACAAACACGGATGAAATGGAAAAAGGTCATCAACACGCTGCGCCTGCAGAACGTCCGCAACACCCTGGGCCTGACGCGGAAAAGGAAAAAGCGCCAAAAGCTCGAACCCCTGTTCGAGGCCTATGAGGAAATTCTGAAGCTGGCCAAGCGCGACGTGGAAGGCTGGGGCGGGAAGCTGTACATCGTCTATCTTCCCGAGACCTACCGGTTCAACGTTTGGCGCCGCAAGCTGGTCCTGGAACGCCAACGCGATAGGCTGATGGCGCTTTATGCTGAGCTCGACATCCCGGTGATCGACATCATTCCCGTCTTCGAAGCCCATCCCGACCCGATCACGCTTTGGATCGGCCATTATTCGCCGGAAGGATACAAGCTGGTCGCCGACACCGTCCTCGCGCGGCTGCGCCGGGACGGCGCCATCGAGTGAGCCTGAGAATCATCGCAAGGAACGATCGAAGATGAGCAACGGTTTCACCCGCTTTCTGTCGCACTACAAGACGGCGGCGGTGGTCTTCTTGAACGTCGTGGTCTTTTTCGTGGTTCTCAACCTGTTGGCGGCGCTGGCCCTCGCCGGGCGGGACTACCTGAAGGCCCACGGCGGCGATCTGGTGCCCAACAACCCCTGGAGCGAGCGGGCCAAGGTCTATCCGGGCATGTCCCAGGAAGACATCTACGACCTTTACATGGAAACCTGGAACCGCCCGCCTTACCAGTACGATACGCTTGCCCAGTTCCGCGAGGCGCCGTTTTCCGGGCGCTTCGTCAACGTCACCGAGCACGGTTATCGCAAGGGGCGGCGGGACAATCCATGGCCCCCTTCGGCCGAGGCCTTCAACATCTTCGTCTTCGGAGGCTCGACGACGTTCGGTTTCGGGGTCCCGGACTGGGACACCGTGCCGTCGTTCATCGAGGAGATCGCCGGCCAGGGAGGGCGCAACAACATCGCCGTCTACAACTTCGGGCGCGGCTATTTTTATTCGACCCACGAGGTGCTTCTCTTCCAGAGGCTTCTCATGGACGGTCATGTTCCGGACGCCGCCGTGTTCATCGACGGCCTCAACGATTTCTACTACCACCGGCAGGACTTCATCTGGACCGAACGGCTGCGCAAACTGGTCGGCGAACAGGCCAGGCTGGAAGGGAACCCGTGGTACGCCCTGGCCGATTCCCTGCCGATCAGCGAATTGGTCCGGTTCCTGTTGCGCTATCTGGGGACGACGCCCGAAACCCTGCAACGCCAGTCCGACGAGAACCTGAGTCGGATCGCCGAGGGTGGGAACCAAGCCAACGCCGACTACGTGATCGAAAGATACCTCCGGAACATGTCCCTGGCCCGCGTCCTGGCCGATGCCTACGGCGTGACCCCGGTCTTCGTCTGGCAGCCGGTGCCGACCTACAAGTACGCCCGCGAGAAGCATCTTTTCGGCTACCGCGACCTGGGCGCGCACGTCACCACGGGCGCCGGGTATGAAGCGGCCAACGCACGCCTCAACGACGGTTCCAGCGGCCGCGATTTCGTGTGGTGCGCCGATATCCAGCAAGGCGTCGACAAGCCCCTGTACGTGGACAACGTCCATTACAACGCCGAGCTGTCGCGGATGCTGGCTGCGTGCATCGTCGAGGGTTCCGGGCTGGCGGAGCGGGCCGCCTCGCAAGACGACAAAGGCGGCGGATGAAGTTCCTGACCCTGAGTTCCCTGGTTACAACCGGATTGTGCCTGTTGTTGCTGGGCCTGCGGATCGGCGGCGCGGTGTCCTTGGCGGAACCCCTGCAGGTTGTCACCAGCGGCTGGGAAGAGGAAAACCCCATCTCCACCTCGCGCCTCGAGATCCCCTTTCACGGAGTGGTCTACAACTGGCTGTTCGACGCTTGGCTTTCCTTGCCAACCGTCATCGACCGGTCGGACCGACGGCTCGGGGTTCAGGCGCCGGCGTTCGCGGTCCTGCCGATGGCCGCCCCATGAACGACAACCACGATAACTGGTCGGTCCTGGTCCGCAGGGAACGCGACCGCGACCGGTATTGGACGTTCAAGGACCCCATATGCCGGGACCGGCTGTTGTGGCAGGCGCACAGTTTCCGTCATCTGGTCCATCTCCTGCCCGGCGAGACCATTCTCGAAATGGGGTCCGGAAACGGATGGTTCACCGAAACCCTGGCGGACATCTCCAAGGGCCGCAACCCGATCACCGCGGCCAGATTCAATCCCGAGGCCCGGTCCGACGGCGAACCGGTGGAATCGGTCGAGAACCTTATCCTGACGTCGCTTCCCGGTGCCCTCGAGGGAAGGAAATTCGACCACGTGGTGGTGCAGAGCATCCTCGATCGGGAAAATGCGTCGTTCCTGCTCGACACGATTCACGGTCTGCTCGTGGACGGCGGCCGGGTCATCTTCTTCGAATCCAATCCCTGGACGCCGATCTTCGCGGTCGGGGACGTGTTCAGGAAGATGGTGGGCAAACCCCGCGAACGGTCCCTGATGAACCGCCCCGAGTTGTACGAACTGATTTCCGAGATCGGGTTCATCCGGGTTTCGGCGTTGTTCACCGACTTCGTCTACCGGCCGTTGACGCCGACCCTGATCTGGCTTTTCCGCAACATCTCGATCATCCTCGAGAACATGCCGTTCGTCAGGACGCTGGCCGGGAGGATCCTGATCCACGCCCAGAAGCCGCCGCGCGACGTCGTCCGTCCCCGGGTCTCCCTGTGCCGACACGACGCTCTCAGGGATTCGGTCTCGGTGGTCGTTCCCTGTTTCAACGAGGAAATGAACGTCGAGCCCCTGGTCGCCGGCCTGCGCGCCCATTACGGCGATTACATCCACCAGATCGTGCTGGTCGACGACAACTCCACCGACCGCACCCGGGCCGTCATCGAAAGCCTGGCCAAGGAGGACCCATCCATCACCCCGGTGTTCCGAAAACCGCCCAACGGGGTCGGCCATGCCCTCAGGGAAGGCTACCAAGCCGCCACCGGGGCCTACGTGCTGTCCATGGACTGCGATTTCCTGGACCTGTTGCCGGAGTTGGAGGACATGTTCGACGCCGCCGCCGAAGGCTACGACGCCGTGCTGGGCAGCCGGTTTTCCCGCCACAGCGTACTGATCAACTACCCGTTCGGAAAGATCGTCGCCAACCGCGCCTTCCACCTGCTGTTCAATATCCTGTTCCGGCGCCGGCGGCGGGACGTCACCAACAACCTGAAGCTGATGCGCATCGAGACGGTCCGGAAACTGACCCTCCGCGAACCCTGGTTCGCGGTCAATGCCGAAGTCGGGCTCCAGCTCGTGCTGCTGGGCGGCAGGGTCAAGGAGGTCCCCATTTCCTGGATCAACCGCACCTTCGACATGGGGCATTCTTCGTTTACGGTGTTGCGGGCGGGCGGCGGTTATGTGCGGGTCCTGGGGCGGCTGGCCCGGCAAACCTGGTTCGGACTGAAACCGTTGCAAGGGATGCGGGCGGATCGCGACCGTTAGATGGGGATGAGGGAACTCGAGGAATGCATCGTCTGCGAGGGGGCGTCGTTCGAGGGCCTCCATGAGGCCACCTTCCGGGGGACCTGGGAGCAGGCCGTCCCCTACTTCCTGACCGACCGGCAGAAGGCGGTCCACGGGAATATCGTGCGCTGCCGCCAATGCGGTTTCGTGTTCGCCAATCCGCAGTTCGAGGGAGCCGATTACGCCCGAATCTACGGACGAATCCCCGCCGTCGTGCCGCCTGGAGCGCAGGGCCGGCAGAGGGCCGCCGTGGCGCGGTTCCGCCGGTTGCGCGAAAGGGTGCTGGGCCACCGGGAATCGGGCCGCTTCCTCGACCTGGGGTGCGCCGACGGCGGATTCCTGAAGGCGATGACGGGGTTCGACGGGGTGGGCTTCGAGGTTCGCGGCGGCGATTTCGGCGGCGAGACCCGGGGCGGCGACATCGTGACCGGAGATTTCCTCGAATACTGCCGGGATTTCCCGGATCGCTCGGACCGCCCCTTCGACTTCGTCACCGCCTGGGACGTGTTCGAACATCTGCCGGACCTGGAGGATTACCTGGTCGCCGTGAGGAGCATCCTGAAGGACCAGGGATTCCTGTTGTGTACCCTTCCCGACATCTCCAGCCTGGCGGCCCGGATCTCGGGGCGCAGATGGAACTGTATTCTTCTCGAGCACCTGTGGTATTTCACCCCGGAAACGTTCCGCCGCTTCGTCGGGCGGGCCGGTTTCGAGGTGGTGAAGGTAGGGCCTTTCCGTTATGCGGTCGACCTTCGGACCCTGCTCCTGCGGATGGCCCAGACCTATGGCGGGAAGCCGTCGAGACTGCCTTCCTTCCTCGCCGATGTGGTGGTCGAGCTGCCGATCGGGCTGATGTTCGCGGCGTGCAGGGTGAAGGTATGAGGATTGGAGATGGCTGGGAAGATTCTTGATCTATCCCGAATTATCATGATATTTTCCGCGCCCCGCAATAAGCTGAACCAAGGATCTTTCCCGAGTTGACCTTCCCCAAATTGACCTTTCGCGCTTTAGCGGTGTTTTCCGCTGTAAGCGTTGCTTCAAGCGTTCTATTGATGGCTTTGCGAATCGCTTCAGCGGTGTCGTTTTCCGAGCCGTTACAACTCATCACCAGCGGTTGGGAGCAGGAAACCCTGTTTCCTGTTTGGAAGGCCATTAACGGCGTGGTGGTCTATCCGGACCCTTTCAAAATCCCATTCTCTGTAACATCCTATAACTGGCTGTTTATTGAAAGTTACGCCGTGTTCTCGGGCGCCGTTCTTTCCATCTTGTCGCTCGAGGATGCTTGGCTACCTACCGTCGGCCGCTTTTTCACCCTGACCATCCTATTGGCCGGTACGGCGCTGTCTTATGCGTCGTTTCTCAAGATCCTGAAAACAACCGATCTGACGATGAAAATTCTATGCCTGTCGTTCTCGGTCTTTGTTTTTTTCGGGCCGCTTGTGGGTTTCTGGGGTTTTACGGTCCGCGCCGATATCGGAGCGCTGACGTTCGAAATTCTCGCCGTTTTTCTGTTTTGGACGTTCTATCCAAACCGGCCATTGCTGGCGGTTCTGCTGTGCGCCGTCGCCGCCTACGCTGCCTGGGGGTTCAAGCAGGTCAACGTGGTTTCCACGGTAACCGTGGGACTGTATCTGCTCTACCACCGTGACTGGAAACCCCTTTTCCTTCTTGGCGGCGTTCTTGTCATCGCCTATGCGTCGACATTCCTGATCGGCGGCTATGATTACACCTGGGGGGTTTTCGAAGGGGCCCGACACGGTTACTCGCTGGATCGGCTCATAACAAACACCAAGATTTTCACCTTGAAGTCGGCGCCTTATTTGGCCGCCCTGGCCGCCCTGGCCCTGGCCGCGGTGACATCCCCCCGGTTCCGGCGGGCCTGGCTCGACGACGAAAGAGCCGTTTTAGTATTGATCGGGCTTTGTACGGCGGGGATTATCAACATGCTTGCCAACTTCAAGGTCGGCTCTGCGGACCACTACTATTTCAGTTTCACGTACTTCGTCGCCTTAGCGAGCGTGGTCGGCTTTTCCAAGATTCGGGAGGAGGCCGCAGGTGCTGAAAACCGGATTCAGGTGAAGAGGGTCCTCGGAATTTCAATGCTCGGTTGGGCGGCTAACATCGTGGCGATGGGGGTCGTGTTATTCGGCCTTAGGGGGGTGGTTTCGGTGATGCCGCTACATGACCTGACCATTGCCAGAAAAGACTGCGCGGACCGCCTGCCGAAACCGGTTTTCATCGGCAATGCCTACCTTTCGCTGCCATGGATGAACCCGGGCGAACACAATTTTGTGATTTCGTACAATTATTTCAATGAACGAAGCGCCGGATTGGAGTTCGAGCGAGGTGGCATCGGCGGCTTGATCAAGGACGGTTATTTTGCCTCCCTGTTGATCGACAAGGAATTCAAGGATGCCTACGATGGCACCCCTCTCGACAATTACCGGAGAGTCCCGGGGCAGTGCCTGAATAAATATTCAGCCTGGCTGTTGGTTGATTCTGCTAAATGAATCAGACAGGCGGGGCATCGAATCCCCTCAGCCGGACCGCCCGGACGAATCCCTGCGGTCGTTCTGCGGGGCCCGGCGATCTATTGATTTCCGAGGAGCCCGTTCTTATTGTTATGAAGGATGATAAATCAGCGATTTCCCGGATTGTCGCGAAATGTTCCAGGGCCGCCGCGACGACCCGATGGGTCGGGTAGGAAAGGCCGATGACAGGTAACGGAAAGCCGCAGGTCCTTCTGTTGTATCCCAAGACCGGGCTCGATTACGGGTCGTCGGTGGCGCCGCCGTACGCCCTGCTGTGCATCGCCGCGCCGCTCCTCGAGAAGGGATACGACGTGCGGATCCTCGATCAGCGGACCCGCCACATCACCCGCAACGTCCTCAAGGGACTGATCTCGGACGAGTTGTTGTGCATCGGCATCTCGACCATGACCGGAACCCAGATCCGAAACGCCCTGGACCTGGCAAGGATGGTCCGGGAGCTGACCGGTGGCGCCGTCCCCCTGGTCTGGGGAGGTCCCCATCCGTCGGTCCTTGGCGAACAGACCCTGGCCGACGACAACGTCGATATGGTGGTCGTCGGCGAAGGCGACGAGACGTTCCTGGAACTGGTCAAGGCGTTGGAGCACAAGACCCCGTTGAACGGCATCCTGGGGTTGATGTACAAGGACGGGACGCAGACCGTCAATACCGGGTGCCGCCCCCTGCTGGACGTCGAGACCCTGCTTCCCACGCCGTGGGAACTGCTCGACGTCGAGGACTACATCCACCGCGACGCCTATCTGTCGGATCTGAACCGGGTCCTCGACATCGGCCAGACCAGCCGCGGGTGCCCGTTCAAGTGCGGCTTCTGCTCAAGCGCCTCGATTCGCCAGCGCCGGTGGCGCCCGATGTCGGTCGAAAAAAGCCTCGAGATGATCGAAGACGGCATCCGCCGGTTCGATCTCGATGGGTTCTGGCTGCGCGACGACGAGTTTTACATCAACCGCAAACGGGCCCGTCGGATTTTCGAGGGGATAATCGAGCGCGCCCTGGATGTCGGCTTCTACACCGCCGGAACGCGGGTCGACGTGTTCATCAAGTCGTCGAACGAGGAAATCGAGACGATGAAGCGGGCCGGCGCCCATACACTGAAATTCGGCGCCGAATCGGGCTCGCAGCGGATCCTCGACCTGATGAACAAGGGGATCACCCCCGAGCAGACCCTGGAAGCGAACATCAAATGCATGGAATTTGATATCGCACCTACCTATGGCCTGATGATCGGCTACCCCACCGAGACCTTCGACGAAATCAACAAGACCATCGACCTGGGCCTGCGGCTGAAGAGGGAGAACCCCAAGGCCCATACGGAGACCATCAACCAGTACACGGCAACCCCGGGCACCCCCGACTTCGACCTCGCCCTGATGCACGGCCTCAACCCCCCGGAGACGCTGGAGGGGTGGACCGACTGGCTGTTCGATGACTACGACCTGGAGGGCCGCCACAGCCCGTGGTATTCGAGGAAGGAACGGATCCATATCGGGAATATCACCTATATGAGCATCCTCTCGAACGTCATGGAAATCGTCGTTTCCTCGGGGAGGAACCGTTTCCTGAGTGCCGTCAACCGACATATCTCGGCGCTGCTCGGCAAGTTCTATCTGTGGCGGCTGAAGCACAAGTTCTACCGGTTCGCCCCGGAACTGGCGGTGGCCCGCTACATCCGCCACAGCCTGTTCTACAAAAGGACGCGCTCCCCCCTCAAGACGTGGTTGAAGTTCCCGGTCTCGGTCGGCAAGGCATCCTTCCCGCCGCGATCGGAAAAAGTCTCCGCCTTGAAGCACGATGCTCAATCCTAGAAGCGTTTGGGGAGCCGCCGCCCGATGAGCGTCGCGGTGATCACCGGTTCGGCCGGCCTGATCGGCGCCGAGGCGTCGCGCTTCTTCGCCGCCAAGGGACTGGAGGTGGTCGGCATCGACAACGACATGCGCCGGTTTTTCTTCGGCGCCGAGGGCTCCACCGCCTGGAACCGCCGGAACCTCGAGAGCACGCTTTCCGGCTACCGGCACGTCGATGCCGACATCCGCGACTGGCGGGCCATGGAAGAGGTCTTCGAGCGTTACGGACGCGACATCGCCACCGTCGTCCATACCGCCGCCCAGCCGTCCCACGACTGGGCGGCCGGCGATCCGCTCACCGACTTCACGGTCAACGCCAACGGCACCCTGGTCCTGTTGGAGTTGACCCGCAAGCACTGCCCCGAGGCGTCGTTCATCTACACCAGCACCAACAAGGTCTACGGCGACACCCCCAACCGCCTGCCGCTGGTCGAGACGGAAACCCGCTGGGAGGTCGCCGCCGACCACCCGTTCGCCGAGCACGGGATCGACGAGAGCATGAGCATCGACGCCTCCAAGCACAGCCTGTTCGGGGTCTCCAAGGCGGCGGCCGACCTCATGGTCCAGGAATACGGACGCTATTTCGGGATCAAGACGGGCCTGTTCAGGGGCGGCTGCCTGACCGGCCCCGACCACTCGGGGGCCGAGCTCCACGGTTTCCTGTCCTATCTGATGAAATGCGCGGTCTCGGGGCGGCCCTACACCGTGTTCGGCTACAAGGGCAAGCAGGTCCGCGACAACATCCACAGCTACGACATGGTCACCGCGTTGTGGCATTTCTTCGCCAACCCGGGGGTCGCCAAGGTCTACAACATGGGCGGTGGCCGCCATTCCAACTGTTCGATGCTCGAGGCCATCGAGACCTGCCAGGAGCTCACCGGACGCGCCGTCGATTGGACCTACAGCGAGGACAACCGGCCCGGCGACCACATCTGGTGGATCAGCGACGTCCGCGCCTTCCAGGCCGACTACCCCGAGTGGGACTACACCTACGACATGGCGGCGATCTTCCGCCACATCCGCGACGCCCTCGGCGCCGTGACTTAGAACTTGCGGTCGCGGATCAGCTCCTCGCTCATCCGGGACTGGCGGATGTACTGGCCCAGCAGGTGCATCAGGGCCTGGTGGGCGTCCTCGATAACGCCGTAGTTGTCGGCCTCGACGTGGAGGTTGACGTGGCCCAGGGGGCGGCTGCGGCCGCCGTCGAAACCGGTCAGGGTGAGGACGTGGAGGCCGTTGTCCCGGGCCCATCGGGCGGCGCGGACCACGTTCTCGGAATCGCCCGAGGAGCTGATGGTGACCAGGCCGTCGCCGTCGCGGGCCAGGCTTTCGAGGGGATAGGCGAAGACCTCGTCGTATGAGATGTCGTTGGCGATCGCCGTGGTCATCGACAGGCTGCCGGCGAGGCTGATCACCCGGGGCTCCAGATCGGTGTCGGTGCGGACCAGCTTGCCGTGGTCGGAGACGAAGCTGTCGGCGATCAGCGCCGAGCCGCCGTTGCCGCACACGTACAGCGTCGCGCCCCGGGTGTAGATGTCAGCCAGCAGCGCCGCCGCCTGGGCCAGCTTGGAGCGGTCCACCGAGGCCGCCGCCCGGGCCCCCTGGGCGAAGTAGTCCTCGGCGTAGGCGGTAATGTCGGAGTATTTCTGGTCGGGAAAGGTCATCGGCTCCACATCCGTCACGTTGGCCGGCGATTGTCGTCGATTCGCCGGCCCGGTTCAACGTCGGGGATCGACCACAGGAGGATCGTTCCGACAACGAAAAAGACCAGCACGACGGCCATCCCGGCCCGTTGACTGTCGGCCGCCACCGTCACCCAGCCGAGCAGGGCCGGGCCCAGGAAGGCGGTCGCCTTGCCCGAGAACGCGTACAGCCCGAACATCTCGGTGCGCAGCTGGGGCGGCGCCAGGCGGGCCATCAGCGAACGGCTGGCCGCCTGGGCCGGGCCGACGAACACCCCCAGCATCATGCCGACGACCCAGAACAGGGTCTTGGACTCGATGACCAGCAAGGCCGCGCCGAGCACGCTCAGGGCGCACAGCGAGACCAGGATCACCCGCTTGGCCCCGAAACGGTCGTCGGCGAAGGCGAACCCGGCGGCGCCCAGCCCGGCGGTGACGTTCATGCCGATGCCGAAGACGATCAATTCCTGGAAATCCATGCCGAAGGTCCCCGCGGCGTAGATGCCGCCGAAGGCGAACAGGGTGTTGAGGCCGTCGGTGTAGATCATGCGGGCCAGCAGGAAGCGGGCGATGGTGGCGTGCTCGCGGATCCGCCTCAGGGTGTCGATCAGCGCCCCCAGCCCCAGGCGCACCGCGGCGGCGGGGGCGAGGCCCGTTTTCGGGGTGTCGGGAGTGAACAGGAACAGCGGCAGCGAGAACACCGCGAACCACGCCGCGACCAGGACCGAGGTCGCCCGGACGTCCTCGGTGTTGCCCATATCCAGGCCGACCAGGACCGTCCCCAGGCAGGCCAGCCCGCCCATGTAGCCGAGCCCCCAGCCCCAGCCCGAGACCCGTCCGAGGTGGCTCGGCGGGGCCAGGCCGGGCAGCATGGCGTTGTAGAACACCATCCCCATCTCGAAACCGAAGTTGGCCACCGCGACCAGGACCAGCGCCCACAAGACGTCGGTGGGATCGGGACGGGTGAACCACAGCATCGCGCAGGCCACCGCGCTCAGCGCGGTGAAGGCCCCCAGCCAGGGCTTGCGGGCTCCCAAACGGTCGGCCACCGCCCCCAGCACCGGTCCGGCCACCGCCACCGCCAGCGCCGACAGGCTGATCGCCATGGCCCACTGGCCGGTGCCGGTGACCACGTCGGCGGCCACCGCCTTGGTGAAGTAGGCGGCAAACACGAAGGTGGTGATGACGGTGGGGAAGGACGAGTTGGCCCAGTCGTACAGGCACCACGCCAACAGGGGGCCTTTTCTGTGTTCCATCGCCAACTCCCGGTTCATACCAAAGGTCATTATCAATGACCTTTGGTATCAGCTTCCCTTGGCGGCGCCGGCCAACACGCCGAGCTGGCGGCTGGCGACGGCGACCATCGAGAAATCGACGACCTCGCAGGCCCACAGCTCGCCGAGTATCTGCCGGGTCCGCGCCACCGCGTCGCGGTTGGCCTCTTCCCAGGCGGCGATCACCGCCCCGGGGTCTTCGCCGGGGGCGGCGAAGTCGAGGACCTGGGCGGCGAGGGCCAACTGGTGGGCATAGGTCTCCTCGACCATCGCCGCCACCGCCAGCTTCTGCCAGTGGCTCTCGGCCTCCAGGCGTTCCGAGGCGGCGCGCAGCCGGCCGAGGCGGAAGCGGGTGCCGACCGCGAAGTACAGCCGCGCCACTTCGCCGACCTTGATCCGGCGCCGGTTGGCCAGGCGCACGATGTCGCAGCCCGAGAACAGGTTGACCAGGCCGGCGACCCTCAGCGCCAGCTCCTCGGGGACCCCCTTCTCGAGGTAGGGACGGGCCCGTTCGCCGACATCGTTTCGGTAGTGTTCGGGCATCACCTCGTCCAGGCAGCCGGCCAGGACGGCGATGCCCTGGGCGAACTCGGCGATGTGGGCGCCGATGTCCAGCGGCCGGGCGCCGTGGCGCAGGAACCACAGGGTGACCCATTCGATCAGCCGGTTGACGTCGAACAGCATCGCCGTCTGGACCTCGGCGGGGACCACGTTGTCCAGCCCCTCGATGGATTCCCACAGCTCGCGGAAGGCGAACACCTGGCGGGTGATCGAGTAGGCGCGGGCGATGTCGCAGGGCGCCATGCCGGTCTGCTCGGCCAGCCGGTTGACGAAGGTCCCCCCGACCCGGTTGATCATCGAGTTGGTGAGGCGGGTGGCGACGATCTCGCGGCGCAGGCGGTGGCGGGCGATGGCCTTCTTGAACTTGCCCTGGAGCGGGCTCGGGAAGTAGCGCACCGCGTCCTCGGCCAGGTGGCGGTCGTCGGGCAGGTCCGACTTCAGCAGCTCGTCGTACAGCCAGATCTTGCCGTAGGACATGAGGACCGCGATCTCGGGCCGGGTCAGCCCCTGGCGTTTCGCCGCCCGTTCGCCCACCACCTCGTCGTCGGGCAGGAACTCGACCTCCCGGTTGAGGCGCCCGGCGCGCTCCAGCATCCGGATCAGGCGCGCCTGGTGGTCGAGGGCCTGGAACCCCTCGCCCTCGACCAGGCTGATCGCCTGGGTCTGCAGGTAGTTGTCGCGCAGCACCAAATCGCCCACCTCGCCGGTCATCCTGGCCAGCAGGGCGTTGCGCTGTTTGGCGGTCATGTCGCCGTTGGCCACCACCTGGTCGAGCAGCACCTTGATGTTGACCTCGTGGTCGGAGCAATCGACGCCGGCCGAGTTGTCGATGGCGTCGGTATTGAGCCGGCCCCCGGCCAGCCCGTACTCGATCCGGGCGCGCTGGGTGAGGCCCATGTTGGCGCCCTCGCCGACGACCCGGCAGTCCAGCTCGCCGGCATCGATTCGGGTGGCGTCGTTGGCCCGGTCGCCGACCTCGCCGTGGCTTTCCTCGGTGGCCTTGACATAGGTGCCGATGCCGCCGAACCACAGCAGGTCGACCTCGGCGCCGAGCAGGGCCCGGATCAGGTCGTTGGGGGTCGCCTTGTCCTTGTCGATGGCGAACCGCTTGCGGATCTCGGGGCTCAGCGGGATCGACTTGGCGCTGCGCTCGAAGACCCCGCCGCCCTTGGAGATCAGCTTCGCCCGGTAGTCGTTCCACCCCGAGCGCGGGAGCTCGAACAGGCGCTTGCGCTCGGCGAAGCCCTTCGCCGGGTCGGGGTCGGGGTCGATGAAGACGTGGCGGTGGTTGAACGCCGCGATCAGGCGGATATGGGGCGACAGCAGCATCCCGTTGCCGAAGACGTCGCCCGACATGTCGCCGACGCCGACCACCGTGAAGCCCTGCTTCTGGGTATCGAGGCCGGCCTCGCGAAAGTGGCGCTTGACCGATTCCCAGACGCCGCGCGCGGTGATCCCCATCTTCTTGTGGTCGTAGCCCTGGCTGCCGCCCGAGGCGAAGGCGTCGCCGAGCCAGAAACCGTAGTCCGCCGACACCGCGTTGGCGATGTCGGAGAAGGTGGCGGTGCCCTTGTCGGCGGCGACCACCAGGTAGGGATCGTCGCCGTCGCGCCGGACCACGGCCTTGGGCGGCACCACCTTGGTCCCCTTGCGGTTGTCGGTGAGGTCCAGCAGGCCGCGCATCAGGGTCTTGTAGCATTCGACGCCCTCGGCGAGCTGGGCCTCGCGGTCGCCCTCGGCGGGCGGCCGCTTGACCACGAAGCCGCCCTTGGAGCCGACCGGCACGATCACCGCGTTCTTGACCATCTGGGCCTTCATCAGGCCGAGGATCTCGGTCCGGAAGTCCTGGCGCCGGTCCGACCAGCGGATGCCGCCGCGGGCCACCTTGCCGCCGCGCAGGTGGATCGCCTCGACCCGCGGCGAATAGACGAAGACCTCGACCATCGGCCGGGGCAGCGGCAGCTCGTCGAGCCGCTGGCTGTCCAGCTTGAAGGACAGGTAGGGCTTGGCGCCGCCCCCGGGGGCGGGCTGGTAGTAGTTGGTGCGCAGGGTGGATTCGACCAGGTTGACGAAGCGCCGCAGGATGCGGTCGTCGTCGGCGCTGGTCACCGCGTCCAGACTCTTGTCGATCCGTTTGCGGATCTTTGCCGCCCGGGCCTCGGCGTCGCCGCTCCGCGCCGGGTCGAACAGGGTCTCGAACAGCTCGACGATGAGGCGGGCCAGTTCCGGATAGGCGGCCAGGGTGCGGCTCATGTAGGCCTGGGAGAAGGCGATCCCGGCCTGGCGCAGGTATTTGCCGTAGGCCCTGAGGATCACCACCTGGCGCCAGCCGAGGCCGGCGCTCAACACCAGCGCGTTGAAGCCGTCGCTCTCCACCTCGCCGCGCCAGATGCACCTGAAGGCGTCCTGGAAGTCGGCACGTACCGCGCCGAGGTCGATCGGCGAAGCGTTGCCGGTCTCGAGCGAGAAGTCGTGGATCATCACCCGCTCGGCACCGCCGTCCTCGGGGCGCACGGCGTAGGACATCTCCCCCATCGCCTTCAGCCCCATGCGTTCCAGCATCGGCAGGATGTCGCTCAGCGGGATCGGCCGCCGAGGATGGTAGACCTTGAACCACAGCTGGTGATCGGCGGCCTCGATGGGCCGGTACAGGCTCATCGCCAGCTCGCCGCTGTCCAGGACCTGTTCCACCTTGGCGATGTCGGCGACCGCCGTTTCGGCTCCGAATCGCTCCCGGTAGCCCGAGCCGAAGGCCCGCCGGTAGCGCTGGAACAGCCGCTGTCCCTGCTCCTCTCCGCGGGCCGTGCCCAGCGCCTCCTGGAGGCGTTCGCCCCACGAGCGCGCGGCCTCGATCAGCAGCGATTCGATCTTCTCGGCGTCAAACGCGGGGATCCGCCCCGAATCGATGTGGACGATGACATGGACCCGGGCCAGCGGCGAATCTCCGACCTGGGCGAAGAAGTCCGAGACCTCGCCGGCGAAGGCCTTGGCCAGGATCTCCTGGATGAGCAGCCTGAGTTCGGTGTTGAACACGTCGCGCGGCACGTAGACCAGGCAGGAAACGAAGCGCTCGAAGTCGTCGCGGCGCACGAACAGGGCGACCCGCGGGCGGTCCTGGAGGTGGAGGATGCCGAGGCTGGTCCGCAACAGGTGGTCCACCGAGACCTGGAACAACTCGTCGCGGGGAAAGGTCTCGAGGATGTTGAGCAGCGCCTTGTCGTCGTGGCCCCCCTTCGGGAACCCGGCCAACTCGCGGGTCCGGCTCAGCTTGCGGCGCAGCAGCGGGATGTTGCGCGGAGAGCGGTTGTAGGCGGCCGAGGTGAACAGGCCGGCGAACACCCTGAGGCCCCGCACCCGGCCCTTGGCGTCGAACCGCTTGACGCCGATGGAATCCATGTGGACGGAACGGTGGATGGTCGACATCCGGCTCGACTTGGTGACCATCACCAGGTCCGGCTGGCCGACGAAGGCGCGCACCTCGGAGGGCATCGAGGCCAGGTCGTGGAGCTGCCGGTCGAGCACCCGCTCGGGATCGCGGAGCACGCCGAGCCCCGAATCGCCGGCCACCGAGACCTGGATCTTGCGGCCGCCGCCGGCGAATTCGTATTCCCGGTATCCGAGGAAGGTGAAGTTTTCACTGTGGACCCAGCTCAGGAACTCGCGCACCTCCTCGATGTCTTCAGAGGGAAGTTCGGCCGGGGGCGAGTCCATCTCGGCGATGATCGCCGCTAAGCGCGCCCGCATCGCCTGCCAGTCCTCGACCGCGGCCCGGACGTCCTCCAGCACCCCGGCAATGGCGTCGCGGATGGCGTCCAGGCGGTCGCCCGACTGCTCGGTGATCTCCAGGTGCATGAACGATTCGGCGGCGGCTCCCTTGCCCGCGCCATGGTCCGGCTCCAGGATCTTGGCCAGCTTCCCGCCCTTGTTCCGGCGCAACTTGAAGATCGGGTGGATGACCGAGTAGACGGTGAGGTCCATGCGCTTGAGGGCCATGGTCACCGAATCGACCAGGAACGGCATGTCGTCGTTGACGATTTCGACGACCGTGTGATCGGCCTTCCAGCCGAACTCCTCCAGGGTCGGGTTGTAGACCCGCAGCTTGGCCTCGCCGGGGGCTCTGATGGCGCCGAACTTCCACAGGGCGAGGGCGGCGCCGAACAGCATGCCGGGGCTCTTCTCCAGGAGGTCCAGGGGCGGCGCGTGGCGGTAATAGTGTTCGATGAACCGCTGGCCGTTGGCCGCCGCACCGCCGCCCAGCCGTTTGCGGGCCTCGCCCAGGGCCTTGGCGATCAGTCTCGACTTCCGTTGCTGTTCCCCCTCGTGCGGCATGCTTCCCCCCGTCGCCCGTCGTCGTCGTGCGTCCGCCGGTTAGTACTACCCCAATATTTAGGCATTACAACCACTTTGCCAACCGAGTGGCCTGCGTCAACCATATTGCCCCCCTACGATCGCTTTTCCCGTTTCCTCGGTAGGAGGGGGCGCGCAGGCGATGCTAAAGCATCGTCCAGCGTTCCCGACGCCCCGGGGGGCCCCCGGGGGGTGCCCCCCCGATTTTAAATGCGGGGGGCGCCCCCGCGACCCCCGGGGCCCCCGGGGGGTGCCCCCCCGATTTTAAATGCGGGGGTGTCCCCGCGACCCCCGAGGGGACGGGAAAAGCGACCCTCCGGGGGAGCGGGGGTGTCCCCCGGAACCCCCAGGGGGCGGCGTTGCGAGGCTTCCGGACGTCGTCGCGCGCCCCTTGTGGTGGGTTGGCACCACGACGCGACGCGCTCCTAGCCGGAAGCCTCGCAACGCCGTCGTAGGGGTGCAATATGGTTGACGCAGGACACTAGTCCTGAAATTGACCTGCGGCGGGCCATGTGTAAACTGGTGGGCGACCACACAGGGGAGCGTGCCGGTGCTCGAACAGGACCAACAACCACAAATGGATTCGGTGTCGCGGACGGTTCAGGCGAACTGGCTGTTCGCCCGTCTGCCGCCGTGGATCATCGACACCCTGGGCAACGAGCAGAAGGAGGCCCTCCACCGGGCGCTCGACGACCAGTCGTGGGACCGCCCGCCGCTCAACATCCGCGTCCACCTGCCCTGGTTCGCGCGGCGCTATTACCTGACCATCGTCGGCGGCGAGGAATCGCGCAGCGCCGAGCGCCGGGTCCACGAACGCCACCGCTATCCCCTGCGCACGCTGGCCAACATCTTCTTCTTCGTCGGCATCGTTACGGTGTTCCTGGCGATCGTCCTGTTCGCCATCGCCGTCAACACCACCATCGTCGAGTTCTAGTGGCCTGTATCAGGCCGAGGATGAAGGGCGCCATCCGGAACTTGCGATGGACCCGCATGAACTTGAAGATCTGTACCTGAACGGATAGCACCCGAACCCACGATGCCGATTAATAAGACAAGGACAGCCGGGCTTCCCGGCGTCATTATGGTCCGCATCCGACAACGGGAGACGTTCGATGTACAAACTCTACTGGTGTCCCGGCACCGCGGCGATGGCGCCCCACGGGGTGCTCGAGGAAACCGGGCAACCCTACGAGCTCGAACTGGTGGACATCGGCAAGGGCCACAACCGCTCGCCCGGCTACCTGGCGATCAACCCCAACGGCTACGTCCCGGCGCTGATCGCCGAAGACGGCGCGGTGCTTTATGAATCGGCCGCCATCATGCTCTATCTCTGCGACCGCCACCCCGAAGCCGGCCTCGCCCCGGCCCCGGACGATCCCCTGCGCGGGCCGTTCTACCGCGCCGTCTTCCATATGATCTCGGAGGTCCAGGGGGCCTACAAGCGCCACTACTACTCGGACCGCTTCTCGTCCGACCCCGGGGACGCGCCGCGGATCCTGGAAAAAGCCGACGCCGACCTGCTCGCCGGGTGGGGGATCGTCGAGTCCAACCTGGCGGCGTCGGGCCCCTACATGCTCGGCGAGCGCTACAGCGCCGCCGACATCTACTTGGTGATGCTGGCCAGTTGGTACGAGCCCTCGCCTAAGGCGCTGTTCGCCGCCTGCCCCAACGTCGGGCGCTGCTTCGAACTGACCGCGGCGCGCCCGGCCCTCGAGCCGGTCCTCGAGGCCCACCACATCATACCAAGGGGCACTGATAATGACCCATAGAGACGGCTTTCCAAGGCTTTCGGCAAGGAGCGTGGCCCGCCGTGATGGCGGACCATCACAAGGGCCGCGCGACGCTGTCCGAAAGCCTTGGAAAGCCGCCGTTCCGG
>CAZWEZ010000024.1:0-18803 GCA_964632795.1 uncultured Thalassospiraceae bacterium
GGGTGAACTCGGGAAGCCGTCGTATGGGTACCATATGTTAGATTCTATCCACTAGATGCCAGACCGGCCGAAATCTGATATCTGACGTCTGTCCTCTGACGTCGGTCACGGGCCCGTAGCTCAACTGGTTAGAGCCGGCCGCTCATAACGGTCTGGTTGCAGGTTCGAGTCCTGCCGGGCCCACCACTATTTCAACGGGTTAACAGATACCACAGTTTGCCATTGTAGCCCGTAAGTGCACTGTAAGTGCAACAAATCCGCTTGCACTTACCCTCACTATGGTGCCTAAATGGGTGGTCTCGATGATAAAGAAGGTTGTCTGTTAGGCTGTGTGTTGATCGTGGTTACGTGGGTCTCAACAAGGCGGCGGAGCATCCGGCATCCTATCAAACCATCAGGCTCATAACCTGAAGGTCGTAGGTTCGAATCCTACCCCCGTAACCAATAAAATCAAGGGGTTAAGCGAAATCTTGACCCCTTGATTCGTTCCAAAACACCCTTACACAGTCCTTACACATTTTGCACAGTTTTGCCCGAGGCACCCGGCCATGGCGACTCAAACGATTTTCGGCGGCAAGGTCCACCTCTACAAACGCCCGAATAGCCGCTTCTGGCAATGCTCGGCCTATCTCGCCGGCCTCGACCGGCGCGTTGCCAAGAACTACCGCACCAGCGTCGAGATGATCGAAAAGCACTATGCGGCCCATCTCAAGGACATGATAGACACGTCACTGGTCAATGTTCGCAGGGAGCGGCGGCAGCGCATCGAAAAACTCAAAAAAGAGGACAAATGAGGCAACCAATTGCAAGATGTCCACTCACCCGACCCGCCATCGGGCAATAGGGGAACCAGTTCGATCTGGCCGCCCCTCCCATCGGGGAGGCTTGATTGCTACGTCAGCCTGTGGCAACTGGAACTGTGGCTACGGGAGCTTGTCTATCTCGAACTGAAATCCCGATACGGGACCGATTGGGCCAACTATCTTGTTGGCTTACGCCCCGGCCCGCAAAGAGCGGACTCGCGCCTGACCCATATGCCAACGCGCGAACGCGGTCCGCTCAGCTATCTGACGTTCGACGCTCTTATCAAAACCATCAGCAAGCATCGTCGCCTGTTCGCGCCGTACTTGCCCGTGCGCTCCGTTTGGGACGCCCGAATCGAGGAAGTGGCGCAAATCCGAAACCGCGTGGCGCACTTCCGGCAGGGACATGACGGCGACCTGGCTCGCGTCAGGCAGCATCTGGCAGACATCGACAACGGCATATGGACCTTTTGCACGTCGTACAACTATGCGCATCCCATTTACCCGCCCGAGCGCGAGAAGGTCGCCCGCCAGTTCATAGACCTCGATCCATTTCCCTGGGGACTTACAGGCGACGGGGCGCTGGCGCGCTTCGGCAGCGCCCCGCCCGACATGTTGATAAGCGTGACCATTGAGATGCTAAGACGGCCTTGGCTTAAAGCGCGATTGGCCGCTCAAATCGCGGGCAAATACGGATATCTCTATGACGTTCACATAGGCGCCCGGCAGAACCGGGCCTTCGACTACGCCAATCTTCTTTCCAACACGAAACGCCTGCATGAGCATTGTTGCCACATATTTCTGGACGCATATGCGGGCACCTTACGGCTGACTATCCCGTCCGTGCTTGGCGCAGCGGTTATTACCGACACAATCCACCGATTCGTCGAGATGGCCCGGCACGCTCTTAGGCCGTCGCACGCGCCCTTGCCCGGAGAGGACGTTGCTTCAGTAGTCCGGACCTGGCCCGAATACCTTCTCGGGCCGGACCATCCATTCTCTTTCCTCGGACCGGACATGCCGTGCACCATGTTCGGCTCTTAGTAATTTTCTGTCGCAGCCATTCGGCCACGGATAACCTGCCGATTTATCGACGGGACTGCCGGGACCGGCGCTGTTCCCGCCCCGGCGCGCACCGGATGGAATATCCGGAACATCGAAAATTTTCAAAAGCAAGGGGGTGCCTGCCCTTTCCGCCGCCTTCTACTGGAACACCTTGAACACGTTCAGCAGCAGGATTTCAAGGTGGTGTGCCGACGTATTCGCGCCGATCTTCAATGAATTCGGGTGCCCGCAACCGTTGCGTCTTTTAAGGCACGTCTTAAGCTCTTCCTTGACATTCTTGCCTATGATCGACAGGGCCGCGATCCGGTCGAGGAAATCCGCCTCGCCCATCTTGCCCAGATCGTCCGTCGTTTTCGCGTCCTTCCATTTTGCGTCCACGCGTTTTGCCTCGGCATTGAACGCCTTCAGATGCTTGCCCTGCACATGGTTGTGCAGAACATCGACCGCCGATAGCCAGGACATCACGATAGCCGAGCGGTAAAGTTCCGCCTCGTGACACCTGATCGCTTCCTCAACGAAGGCGCGGGTATCGGCACTCTTGATATTCGACAGTTCGGCCCGCAGATCGGTTGCGACCTGCACGGCTGCCGGGCTGATCTTTGTGACGCCAAGATTTCTCAGGTGCTGCCGTCCTGCGTCGGTGATTTCCCAGCCCTGCGGCGTCCTGATCGCCAGACCCTTGGATTTGCCCAATGCAGCCGACGGGTTCCACGCCGCAGGAATCCGTAACCCCGCATCCTTTGCCCGGTCCTTCATTTCCTTCACCTGGCATGGCGCATCGAACGTGGCAAGGATAAGCAGCAGCTTGTCCCGCTGCGACAGATCGCGGTGAAGCCACGTCTTCAGGTCAGTGCTGTCCAGCAAGCTTCGCCTCCAAAGACTGCCTCTCGCTGGCGGAGAGGGAATAATTATTCATTGCCACCTGATTCAGGCGTTTGCCTTTGACGAGCGTCTCCAGCGACTTCGACAAATTCGCCGACATGCTCGTTTTGTAATATGTCGTGGCCCCCTTCATCTCGTCGTTGATCTCCTTGCGCGTAAACTTGTCCTTGCCCTTGACCAGCGCCAGGTGAGCGGCAGCCGCGATTACCAGGTCCGAACCGGTGCTGACGCCAAGGTGTGCCGCGATGGTGTTTGTCGAGTGGTCGAACCCCCCAAGCGGGGCCGCCCGACCGGCACCGGCCTGGGCCGCTGGCTCAGCCGGAATCAGCTCCTTGTTCTCGGCATAGAGAGTCAGAGCCTTCTTGACCGTATTGAATAGCTCATCTTGCAAGAATGATTCCTTGCCTTCGTACTCGATCTCCAATCCCCCGATTTTTAAGCGGATTTTCGTGGTGCCGTTGCTCATTGCAAACGCTCCCATGATCTAGTAGGCGTATCCCCATCCGGGATTGCTTCTGCTAATAGGGCTTTTCCGTCAGCAATGCAAGCCCGTTGGCCAGCCGCTGAGGGCACCGGGAACAGTGTTGTTACCGCCTCGGCGCACACCGGATGGAACATCCGGGACATCGAGACTGACCAAAGGCGGGGGTGCCTGCCTTTTCCGCTCTAAACTTGCCCGTCAAGCCGCGCGAGCACCTGTGCGGTCAGGGAAAGCGCGCTCCGCTCGCGCTCTTCGAAATCGAAGGTGGCCAGGAGAGTGCTGTAATGGCTCAGGCCGCGCTCGTTCCCATGCCATCGGCCTTCCGCCCGCTCCAGCCTCATAACCTGAAGGTCGTAGGTTCAAATCCTACCCCCGCAACCACCCTTTTACCATGCAAAAACAATAACATAGCCCGCCTCGCGGCGGGCTATTTGTTTGCCAAACACGTCACCAACCGTTGCCTCAAAAAACCTCTGAATCCCGGGCATTTCCAACCATTGCCGGGGATTCCGTGCAACACGGATGCAACATACCTACAGGTGGATGTTCCGGATTCGTCCGGCGCGTGGCAAGGCCCTCGATTCACTTTGCGAAATCGGTTGCAGTTGAATGCTTTTCGATGTGTACTGGGAGCAATAACTAAACCATCCATTGCACCGTGACGATAACATCTGCTACTTGTTCGGAGTTCAGGGAGGTAACCGTGGCCAGGAAAAAGAACAGAAAGGCCTCCGCCGAGAACCAGAATAATGGCGCCAACCTCGGTTTCGAGGACAAGATGTGGGCGGCGGCCGACAAGCTGCGCGGTTCCATGGACGCCAGCGAGTACAAGCACGTCGTCCTCGGGCTGATCTTCCTCAAGTACATCTCGGACGCCTTCGAGGCCAAGCACGCCGAACTGGAGGCCGACGACCTGAGCGATCCCGAGGACCCCGAGGAGTATCTTGCCGAGAACATCTTCTGGGTGCCCCCACAGGCTCGCTGGCGGCACCTCCAGCGGGCCGCCAAGCTGCCGACCATCGGCAAGACCATCGACGACGCCATGGTCGCCATCGAGGCCGACAACACGACCCTCACCGGCGTCCTGCCCAAGGACTACGCCCGCCCGGCGCTCAACAAGCAGATGCTGGGCGAGGTGATCGACCTGATCGGCACCATCGGCCTGGGCGATCCCCAGGCCCGCTCCAAGGACATCCTGGGCCGGGTCTACGAATACTTCCTGGGTAAGTTCGCCAACGCCGAGGGCAAGGGCGGGGGTGAGTTCTACACCCCACGCTCGGTGGTCAACCTGCTGGTCGGGATGCTGGAACCGGGACGCAACCAGCGCGTCTACGACCCCTGTTGCGGCTCGGGCGGCATGTTCGTGCAGTCCGAAAAGTTCATCGAGGAGCACGGCGGACGCCTCGGCGACATCGCGATTTACGGCCAGGAGATGAACCACACCACCTGGCGGCTGGCCAAGATGAACATGGCGGTACGCGGCATCGACGCCGACATCCGCTGGAACAACGACGGCAGCTTCCACGCCGACGAGTTCAAGGACCTGCGCGCCGACGCGATCCTCGCCAATCCTCCCTTCAACGTCAGCGACTGGGGCGGCGAGCGGCTGCGCGACGACGTGCGCTGGGGCGCCTTCGGCATCCCACCGGCGGCCAACGCCAATTACGCCTGGCTGCTGCACATCCTCCACCACCTGTCGCCCAAGGGCACCGCCGGTGTGGTCCTGGCCAACGGCTCCATGTCTTCGAACCAGTCGGGTGAGGGCGACATCCGCCGCGCCCTCATCGAGGCCGACATGGTCGATTGCATGATCGCCCTGCCCGGCCAGCTCTTCTACTCGACCCAAATTCCCGCCTGCCTGTGGTTCCTGGCCCGGAACAAGAAACCGAACGGCTTCCGTGACCGTCGCGGTGAGCTCCTGTTCATCGACGCCCGCAAGCTGGGCCACCTGGTGGACCGCAAACGGCGGGAACTGTCCGACGAAGACCTCGCCAATATCGCCGACACTTACCACGCTTGGCGGGGTGAAACAGAGGCCATAGGACGGCGTGGCGAATACGAGGATGTCTCCGGCTTCTGTAAGGCGGCAAGCTTGGAGGAAGTAGCCGTACATGGGCACGTCCTGACCCCCGGCCGCTTCGTCGGTGCCGAGATGGCGGAGGATGACGGCGTGCCTTTCGAGGAGAAGTTCGCAAAGCTCATGGTTACGCTGGAGGAGCAGTTTGAAGAAGGAGCACGGCTGGAGGTGGTGACCCGCGCGAGGCTAGGAGATTTTTTCGATGCTTCCTGATGGGTGGACCCTGCAACCTCTCGGGAAACTGACCGAGAATTTCGACGCGTTAAGAAGGCCGGTCAAATCGGCCGACCGATCACCCGGTCCATATCCATACTACGGCGCGTCCGGCGTGGTGGATTATGTTGATGATTATATTTTTGATGGAGAGCACTTGCTCATCGCTGAGGATGGCGAAAATCTCCGAACGCGACAAACACCCATTGCTTTCTTGGCACGTGGTCAGTTTTGGGTGAATAACCATGCACACATCGTTCGTGGCAACAGGAATGCGTTAACCCGTTATCTCAATTACGCGCTGACCGTCAAAGATATCTCGGGCTATTTGACCGGCTCAACGATGCCCAAATTGACCCAGGGCAACATGAACCGAATCGTCCTTTCAGCGCCTCCAATCCAAGAACAAGAAGCAATTGTCGAGACCATAAGTGTCCTCGACGACAAGATCGATCTGAACCGGCGGATGAACGAAACGCTGGAGGCGATGGCTCGGGCGTTGTTCAAGTCCTGGTTCGTCGATTTCGACCCCGTTCACGCCAAGGCCGAAGGCCGTCACCCCCCCCACATGGACACCGAAACGGCTGCGCTGTTTCCGGATGGGTTCAATGACGAGGGGCTGCCGGAGGGGTGGATACTATCGAAAATGGAGGATGTTGCCGCGCAAATTGCGATGGGACCATTTGGTTCGAACATTAAAGTTTCAACGTTTGTCCCTGACGGTATTCCGATTATCAGCGGGCAACATCTAAATAGCATTTTGCTTGAAGATAACACTTATAATTATATAACCGAAGAACACGCTAATAGCCTAAAGAGATCAAATGTAAAACGAGGAGATATTATATTCACTCACGCTGGAAATATCGGTCAGGTCTCCTTAGTTCCAGATGCGTCAAAGTATGATAGATATATCATATCGCAGCGGCAATTTTATCTGCGATGCAACATGAACAAAGTTTTGCCATCTTTTATACTTTATTTTTTCAAATCCCACACTGGTCAGCACAGGCTGCTAGCTAACACTTCATCAACGGGCGTTCCGTCAATTTCCCGGCCAGCTTCAAACCTAAAGCAGATATCATTCTGTCTCCCAGATAAACCCGTCTTGTCGGCCTTTGATGATCTAGTTTGTGAGTTTCATAATAAAATAAGTGCCAATAGGCATGAAAACGAAACCCTCACCGACCTGCGCAATACGCTGTTGCCCAAACTCATGTCCGGCGAAATCCGCGTTCGTGGTGCGGAGAAGGAAGTGGAGGCCGCGACATGACCGATGGCACTCCCGATTTCGTTCTTGAAGGAGTCCGCCGCATCTTGGAGGACTGGCCCGACTCAGGCCACCTGCGGGAACTCATTGAAACCACCGAAGCGGCAATCCACGAAGGTTCGGACAAAGCCTTAGACGGTGCGAAATGTATCGTCGAGTGCGTGTGCAAAACCATCCTCTCTGAACATGGGCAGGCCTGTCCATCGGACGCCTCACCCGCCAAGCTTGTGACATTGGCGGCTCGGACCGTGGGCCTGGACGTGGAAACCGTTGATACGGCGCTCCGGGATATCGCAAGCGGCCTGATCACGGCGACACGGGGACTGTCCGAGCTGCGCAACAGCAATGGGCCTCTCGGGCACGGTCGCGATGTGGTGCATCAATCCGTCGGCCATCGCCACCGGACACTCGCCGCCGCCACCGCCGAAGCCATCGCCGTCATTCTTTACGAGGCCCATGCGGCACGCCCATTGAACCTTGGCCATACGCGCCGGGAATACAATGAAGAGGCTGATGAAAACGAACGCATGGACACCGCCGTATCGGTGAGCGTTGACGAAGACAACAACCATATCGTTATCAACGACTTCCTCACTTTCCGCCCAAGCCAGGTACTCTACGCCCTCGACCGGGGAGCATATGTAGATGTGCTCAGCGACCTGCCGGAGGAGGAACCTGAGGGCGAAGAGGAGGTTGCCGCGTGACGGAAACATCTCAAAGTTACCTTGAACTCCTCAGCTTCAAGAGCGCCGAGGAGGCTTATGAGGGGGTGAAGGAACTTGCCTCAAACCTGGACGATAACCAGCATCAAATCAGGTCCTGCATTTTCGATCTTCATGCCGCGGTTGAGGTCGAACTACGGCGAATCTTCTACCACACATTCAAAGCCCAACTGTTCCTTACGGACGACGAGACAGAAAACAAAAAGACCCTGGAAAAATTCGACCGTATGATTGGACGCTTAGGGTTCATGGACATGTACCGCGTGTTGGAGCCGGTCTTGAACTCTTGGCCCTATCCGGACCTCCAATCCATTCGAGACATCAACGAGGCTCGCAACGTCGCGGCTCATGGAGATGGGGTCGAGAAGGTCTCGTATAAAGGGCGCAATCCGTTCAGTGTTGCTGACTGTTTTGCTCAAATGTTTTTCGATGTTTGGGCGATCAAACAGTCCATAGCGAAATACTTCGACTGGGTGATCGAACGGCCGAAGGCCCAACTTCGTCGATACATCGATAAATACGGAACAAGTGAACTTTGAGAGGTGGCGAATGAAAAGCAGGACCATCACCATCCACCTCGCCAAGGACGACCTCGACCGGTACGAGGACGCGCTAAAGCTACCGGACATGTTCGACCGATTTGATCCGGACGACGATCACGAGGAGGAGCCGGTGCTCTTCGTCAAACAACACCCCGCTAATCCGCCGAGGTGGAAATTGCTACTCGACGAGGCTTTCGATCTGAGCGCCCTGAACTTGTCGGTGCGAAGCGTGTCGGCTGTCCTGTTTCTGAAGGTGCGCGAGCGGACGTTTGCAATCACGTTCGGCCATGGTTGGTCGATGCTCGACGACGGGAGGTTCGTCGAGGACTTCGGGCTGAAAGCAGCCCTGGGCGCCGTGGCCCCGGATGAACTCCGGAATGTTGACGTGATGCGACCCGAGACGGCGGCATTACGCAAACGTCAACAGACGGGGCGATCCTCCAGGCTCGACGAGTTTGAAATCGACCAACTGGTTGATGTCATCCGGAGCGTGACCGGAAGGGCCGCCGATGACGGCTTCGCTAAGAAGGCAACGGGTAGCAGTTCGTTGAAGCTGTCCGCCGAATTGGATTTTGCTGGGCTCGGGCGTAAGTGCGCGCAGGCGCTCGACCTCTTTGAAAGCGATGCCTACCAGGCCAGCTTTGCAATGATCGATCAACTGCGTCCGGTGAGCGATCCCGTCATGATCGGAACGCTGGACCAGTTGCTCCTTGGCGCATTGAACAACGCTGAGTTCGAGCGAGTGTATCTGTCTCCTCCCGAAATCATCGACGAAACGGCGATTGTCGGTTTTAAGTTTCAGGGCACGTGGAACAAGACGCTGTACTCCGATCTGGACATTACGGACTACTTCGCTGGTCGTCGCACTGATGATGACATCGAGCTAGAGACGTTGAAGGCGCATCACGTCGAAATTCAATTTGAGGTCGAAGGCACGTCTTTCCCGCGTTGGAAGCTCTACAAATGCATCATCTTCGAAGTTAGCCACGGAGGACATCAATACATTCTGTCCGAGGGGAGTTGGTACCGTGTAGACACCGATTTCAGGGATCGGGTCATTGACTTTTACGAGTCCAAGGTCGTGCAGTCCGGCTTTCCCGATGCCGGCGTAGCAGAGAGTGAACCGGCTTACTGTGCGAGAGTGTGTGGACGCGACGGGCGCATCCTATTCGACCGACAGACTTTCCGAGTCCCCGGTGAAGCGACCGGGTACGAACTCTGCGACATCCTGACGGACGAACGGGTGCTCCTGCACACCAAGCCGGGAGAAAAGGGATCAAGCACTCTCAGCCACTTGTTCAGACAAGGGGTGATGGCTGGGGAGTTGCTGGCGCGGGAGCCAGAATTTCGAAACCAGGTTCGAGATTACCTCACGCGTGTTGCTGCGGAGAATGTTGAATTGATCCCGGTGGATCAACCCAATGCGCGGGACTACACGATACGGTTCGGGGTGATCGCGAAGCGCAGACGGGACGGCACGTTCGACATCCCGTTTTTCAGCAAAGTGTCCTTCCAGCACTCGGCGCGCCGTCTCGGCGCTTATGGGTTCAACGTGGACCTATGTTTCATTGAGAGGGTGGATGAGGAGGCCGCCGGGTGACCCACGGCCTTTCCGAAGCCACCGTCGAGGAAGCGGGACTCGCCTGGTTCGAGGACCTGGGCTACGAGATTCGCTACGGCACCGAGATCGCTCCCGAGGGGCCGGCGCCGGAGCGTGTCAGCTATGGCGAGGTGTTGTTGTCGGGGCGGTTGCGGTCGGCGTTGAAGCGGATCAATCCCCACTTGCCCGCCGACGTGCTCGACGAAGTCATCCGCAAGATTCAGATGTCGGAAACGCCGTCGCTTGTGGAAGAGAACCGGCGTATCCACCGCATGATGGTTGACGGCGTGGATGTCGAGGTGGCCCGCGACGACGGTTCCATCGCCGGTGACAAGGCGTGGCTGATCGACTTCGACAATCCGGACAACAACGACTGGCTGGCGGTCAACCAGTTCACGGTGATCGAGAACCGGAACAACCGCCGTCCCGATGTGGTGGTGCTGGTCAACGGCCTGCCGGTGGGGGTCGTCGAACTCAAGAACCCGGGCGACGAGGACGCCACCCTGGACGGGGCGTTCAACCAGCTACAGACCTACAAGCTGGATATCCCGTCGCTGTTCCGCCCCAACGCCGTGCTGGTGACATCGGACGGGATACAGGCGCGGATCGGCTCGTTGACCGCCGACATCGAACGCTTCATGCCGTGGCGGACGACCGACGGGCGCGAAATCTCGCCCAAGGGCTGGCCCGAGATGGCGACCCTTATCGAGGGCGTGTTCGAGAAACGGCGGTTCCTCGACTACCTCCGGGGGTTCGTCGTCTTCGAGAGCGACGGTTCCAGGCTGAACAAGAAGATCGCCGGTTACCACCAGTTCCACGCCGTCCGCAACGCCGTGGACTGCACGGTCAACGCCACCCGGCCCGACGGGGACCGGCGGGTCGGGGTCATCTGGCATACCCAGGGGTCGGGGAAGAGCCTGTTGATGGTGTTTTACGCCGGCCGGATTATCGTCCATCCCGAGATGGAAAACCCGACTCTGGTGGTCATCACCGACCGCAACGACCTGGACGACCAATTGTTCGGGACCTTCTCCGGCTGCACCGACCTGGTCCGCCAGAAGCCGGTCCAGGCGGAAAGTCGGGAACACCTGATCGAGCTGCTCTCGGTTTCCTCGGGAGGGGTCGTCTTCTCCACCATCCAGAAGTTCATGCCGGAGAAAGGCGAAACCGATTATCCGGCGCTCACCGAGCGGCGGAATGTCGTGGTCATCGCCGACGAGGCCCACCGCAGCCAGTACGGCTTCAAGGCCAAGGTGGCGCGGGATACAGGGGAAATCTCATACGGCTTCGCCAAGCACATGCGCGACGCCCTGCCCAACGCCTCGTTCATCGGCTTCACCGGCACCCCCATCGAGGAGACGGATGTCAACACACCCGCCGTCTTCGGCGACTACATCGACATCTACGACATTCAAAGGGGCGTCGAGGACGGGGCGACGGTGCCCATCTATTACGAAAGCCGGTTGGCCCGGATCGAGCTCGACGAGGACGAGAAACCGAGGATCGACGCCGAGATCGAGGAACTGACCGAGGAACGGGAAACCACCGAGGCCGAGAGGCTCAAGGGCAAGTGGGCGCGGACCGAGGCCCTGGTCGGCTCCGCAAAGCGTTTGGGACTGATCGCGGAGGATATGGTCGAGCACTTCGAGGACCGGGTCTCCGGCATGCACGGCAAGGCTTTGATCGTCTGCATGAGTCGCCGTATCTGCGTCGATCTCTACAACGCGATCACGGCCCTTCGGCCCGAGTGGCACGGCGAGGAGGACGAAAAGGGCGAAATCAAGGTCGTCATGACCGGTTCGGCCACCGACACGCTGGCGTGGCAACCCCATGTTCGCAACAAGGCGCGGCGGGAGTTCCTGAGGAAACGGCTCCAGGACCCGGGCGACTCCTTGAAGATCGTCCTCGTGCGGGACATGTGGTTGACCGGTTTCGACGCCCCCTGCCTGCACACGATGTACGTCGACAAGCCCATGCGCGGGCATGGGCTGATGCAGGCCATCGCCAGGGTGAACCGGGTGTTCCAGGACAAGCCGGGGGGATTGGTGGTCGATTACATCGGCCTTGCCCAGAACCTCAAGAATGCCCTCGCCCGGTATACCGACCGCGACCGGGAGATTACCGGCATCGACGAATCGGAAGCCGTCGCGATCATGCTGGAGAAGCACGAAATCGTCCGCGACATGTTCCATGGCTACGACTACGCGGCGGCGATCTCGGGCACGCCCAGGGAACGGTTGATCGCCATCGCCGGGGCCATGGAATGGGTCCTGGAAATGCAGCGCCGGAACGCCGACAAGGAGACCACGGACGAAGGGAAGAAAAAGGCATGGCGGCGCTATTCCGACGCCGTCCTTGAGCTTTCCAAGGCATTCGCGCTGGCGGCGGCCAGTGACGAAGCGAAACGCATCCGCGACGAAGTCGGGTTTTTCCAGACCGTCCGTGCGGCGCTGGCGAAATCACAATCCGAGGGGGGGAAGAAAACGGAAGCCGACCTCGATCTCGCCGTGCAGCAGATCGTCAGCCGGGGGGTCATTTCAACCGAGATCGTCGATATCCTGGAAGCGGCGGGGATCGAAACCCCGGATATCTCCATCCTGTCGGACGAGTTCCTTGCCGAGGTAAGGGGGATGGAGAAGAAGAACCTGGCCCTGGAAGCCCTCAAGAAGCTCATCAACGGCGAAATCAGGTCCCAGGTCCGGACCAACGTCGTTCAGGTCAAGGCGTTCACCGAAAGGCTCCAGGAAGCGATCAACCGCTATCACACCAACGCCATCACCACGGCCCAGGTGATCGAGGAACTGATCGCGCTGGCCAACGACATCAAGGTTGCCCGCAAGCGGGGCGAGGAGGAAGGGCTTACCGACGAGGAAATCGCCTTTTATGACGCCCTGGCCGAAAACAAGAGCGCCCGCGAAGTCATGGGCGACGAGCAACTTCGCGTCATCGCCCACGATCTTCTTGAGCGCGTAAAGGCGAACGTGAGCGTCGATTGGAAGCACAGCAAAAACGCCCGCGCCCGCATCCGGGTTCTGGTCAAGAAGATACTCCGCAAATACGGCTATCCCCCCGACCTCCAGGAAGCGGCCGTTCGCACGGTCTTGGAACAGGCGGAGGAACTATCGGCCCTTTGGGCATCGAGTGTGCAGGAACACAACGAGTTCCGGTAACTGCCTGGAACGGTGCCTGACGGAATTTCACGTAACCCCCATGAGATAACCGAAAAATTGCCGGGCCACGATGGCCCGGCGAGGTTTCAGGGAGGGAGAATTGCTGGTGGCCTTGTCTGCGCACGAGTTAATGCAGGCACCGGCGGTTGGAAGCACGGGTGATGACGGATTGCCTGCCTCGGCCTTCATTCATTTCCTGGACGCGGGGAAAGCCAATACCATAAGCGTTCATCCACGTTTTTCCCCACTGAAACTTGTTTAAATCATTGAAATAGTATATGTCGAAAGTGTGTTGTGTCTGCTGCATGGTAAAAGCTTCAGAAATTAAATCTGGGTCATTTCGATTTGGACTCATTTTAGACCAGAAATAAATTTATTCACCTGCCCGTGTTGTGACTCCAAACCAATGATTTCCATGCGCTAAATTGTGTTCCGTAACTTTTACATTACGAATGACCAAATTTCTTTGTCCAGAGTACGCCACTTCTATATAATTCATAAAAATCAACACAATAATCCAGACGAACACCATTCCTTTCTTCATAACGAAATCCCCTTTCATATTTTCAGCCAGCATACAAACCCAGCCGAAATCCGTTACCAATGCTTGGGGTCAACAAAGTTTGGTATCATTTCGCCTCCGATAATAATACCACGAGCTATGACACTCCCATTATTATTCACAAGGTAAAAAGTAAGTTTGGTGTTTGAGGGTGCCTCAGCTAATTGAGCCGCCTTCTTCAATACACCATAGAAATATTTCATGACTGTGTGTTTCATATTTTTATCATCACCATCAAGGGTCACAATACGATGCCACAATGCATCGTCGATCCAAATTCCAACAAAAGAAAATGCATTCCAATTTGTGGCGTTGACAGATGAAGAACCATCTTTAGCAAATATACATCTACCTAAAAAAAGTCTTTTGACAATTTCAAATCTACTACCCTTTAAAATATCGCGGCAAACTAATGAAGCTACAATAGGGCTTCCCCATGCTTGTTTAACATGTGCGAAATTAGAAAAAAGCACAAAAAACAGCAAAATTACTATTATAGGGATAAGGGTTAGGAAATCCCTTTTGCCATAACCCCCTTTCCCCCTTTTTTTCTTCATTATGGACTGGTCCCACATTTATCAATGCTCCCCTTCCTATTCGATGGCCAATTTCAAAACCACTTCCGCCGTGTCCGTGGTCGGATAGACCGTCGATCCTAACGCCTGTCCGATCCGAAAATAATCATGGATCGGGGCACATACAGCAGATCCTTCGCTCTCCCTATCAGCAAAACCAACGGACACATCTCCCACCACCTGTCACCTCAAGCGGTCTTCAGAGGCCTCGCCTAGTACATGACAGTGCCGGCGTTACCGACAGTTCTGAGCCTTTGTTATTGACCGCCTGAACGCCGACCAGCCAACACCTTTAACCCAGCCAAAGTACTGCAGCGCGTTAGTCTTACAACTGGTTCTCATGACAGCTGGAACCTGAGAGCATGCATCCATAAGACTCTCGTAAAAATAAGAATCACATTGCCGTCTTGACTCATCTCGCCGCTTCGCAATATCAGATTTTGTTCTCAAGTAGCCCTCTTCAATTTCTTTAGCAATCTGCTCTCCTGCTGCGAAATAGCAGAAGTCGTGGGTCCGGCATGCGTTCGAAAAAGGTCCAACGAATTCATCCGTGACCCGATTAGCCGTCTTCCCAGGACCACAGTAAGCCCCTGCCGACCAATCAAACTTGCAGGCAGCCCAACTCGGGTCAGGGAAGATAAATGCTACTACGAAAGTCAAACCGAGAATTGTTGATATGCGCCTCATGATCGATTACCTCCCAATCTAACAATTGAACCGATATTACCCAGTCCGCCCTAATAACAAAGTCTGCGCACCTCGAAGCGTCACTTCGGCGGAAGGGGGCACCGCCAAGTGGAAATCGTTTGGGGACCGTCCCGCTGAATCTCAAAAAAATGCCCTGGAATTATCAATTTCATTTCTTGCTGATTCGGGCATTTGAATTTGTTTCCTGATCCGTAAGTTTTGCTATCGCAACCAACTTTGCAGTTTTCATACGCCTGCTTAAGCCTCGCCGATTGCGCCACACCTGCCTTATGTTTCGCGGCAAGTTCCCTGGCCAAATTGTTGAGATCCATTCGACCGATTTCCTGGGCGTACCGACTGACCCGGTTGATCTGGCTACGCGCTCTCCAGGCTTCATCGGAAACTTGTCTCGATCGCTCGCGGAGCGATTCGCATTGTGAGCGGCATTCCTGCGCGTCGCTCGGCGTCAGCCGGACGTTCTTCCAGGCCTTCAATCGTCTTTTCGCCTCCAGTAGTTCGGCGAGATTCCGCCTGCTTTCGGCTCGTTCCCGTTCCTCTCTTTCCTTTTTGCGATTGGCCTCCTGTCTTGCCTTTTCCTTCTGTTTTCTCTTTCTCTCCTGTTCAGCCAAATAGGCTCTCTTTTCCTGCAGTACGGAAAATTGCACGTATCCCAAACCCTTTCCTTTGTATTCGATCGCGGCCCAGGTACGGTCCTTGGAAATACCCAAGACGAAAACCTCCGTTCCAGCGGCAAGAACGTAAATCCTTTCGGCGGCTCCGTGCGGTACTTTACGGATGTTGGACTTTTGAATGATCATATAGGGCGCGTCCACCGGGTCCATCTGCATGGCGGGCACGTCCTCGGATGCCGTAGCTCCTCCAACCCGAAGTTTACCGGAAAGGACCACTTGGTACGAACCGTCCTCGGTGTAGCCGATATCAATGACCTGGAAGCCTGGCAGTAAGACGGCTTTCGCCTTGGTTTCCACCTGCTTGAGCTTCATCTGGAAGTTGACGATCCGGGTGATCGATTCGATGGCGACCCCTGCCCTCTCGATGGCCTGAAGCTTGGCGTGGAGTAGGGCTTCCTTGTAGTCCTGTTGCTTGCTAGTCCTGACCCCGTCATCAACGCCCTTGATGGTGACGTCGATGGTCTCGGCCGACGCCAAACCGGGAGGCAACAAGAGTGCCCCGAAAAACACGACCTTAAGAAACGTCGAAAATTTCATTCCGGAATACACCCTGCCTAAAATGAAAAAACTTATCTCTGCTTGGTCAAGGGAAACCCACCGCTGTAAGTCTTATCCCACAGTAGCAACGGTTCATCCGCGCCGCGAGCCATCACCGGCACCAGCAATGCAGCTGCTACAAGCGCCCCCAGTACGGATGCCATTAGATCGGTGCGAAACATGCTCGCCCTCCTCACGTCATTCGATACTCAATTCCAGAACCAATTCCGCAGTGTCCTCGGTCGGATAAATCGTCGACCCTACTTGTCGCGCATAGGGAACGTGGCCACGGATTTCCTTGACCTTCTCGTCGAGGCTGCTCTGGTAGTTCTTGACGAATGTCTTGGAGTTGATCAATGAGCCGTTCAGAACCTCCAATAGCTTAGTCTGAGCATCGACCTTGGCGGCCTCCTCGGCGGCACGCTTCCAGACGTTTTCCGGGAATGAACGGTCTGCCGCCCCGAATCCCTTTACGTGGATGACCTTGCGCTTCCAGTCGATCGCAGTATCGCTGGCGGAATCCTTGGCGACAATGGCGCCGACGGCGACCTCGATACTCGGCCGGGCTGGCGGTCTGCCGGGCGGGTACGAGGCAAGCACACGATCCGTGTCGCCCAGGACCGTTGCCTGCTGTAAGCGATTGAAGCGGCGTCTTGCCGCGTATGTCATCTCCTCATCTAGGTGCGCCTTGATCTCTTTGACGGTGACTTTTCCGTTTCCGTTGGCGTCCGCCTTCCCGTAGAGAGCCTGAAGCAGATGCTCGGTGAACAAGCCGTGCCTGGCGTCATCGTCCCAACTGGCGAGTTGGCCGCCTTGGGCGGCGGTAATCACGGTCATGCCCTTGGCCAGTGACGGCATCGTGGCCACGATGCGTATTGGTGACGCGGAGCCGATCAACATGCCCCCGGCGCTATCGCCGGAGAAGCAGGTGTCGAGGAACACCGTCGTTGTCCGGGCCTCGACCTTAGACAGGTTCCCGTACAGCAGGTCGAGGGAGTAGCCGTTGATCTCTGGGGTATCGGGATCGGCGTCCACCGGCAGGAGGAACCCCCGGCGGTCCTTGAGCCCGGGAACCCCATGTCCGGAGTAGAACACCACCACGTCCGACTTGCCGGGCCAGACGTACTGATACAGCTTGCCCTGATGGGTGCGTTCGTTGCCGAAGACCGACAGGAACTGGGCCTGGGTCGCGTCGCGGAGGTCGATGATGTTGCCCTCGCGGAAGCCCAAGATATCGACCACATACCGTTTGATGGCCTCGGCGTCGTTGTGGGCGTAGTCAACGGCTGGGATGTGACCCTGGTAGGTCTTGTTGCCAATGATGACCGCGACGCCGTTCTTGTTCTCGGCGGCCCAGGTGGGCGCGACGAGCACAAGAACGACAGCGAGAGCGAGCCATCTCATCGGGGGTTGTTCCTAGCCACCACTGCCAACCACTATTTGCGCCGTCTGATCGCGTCCGTAGTAGCGGCGGGCGTAGTAGGTGAGAGTTTCCTTGAAGTAGCGGTCTAGCTCGTCATAGCCGACCTTGCCGTCCCCATTGCCATAGGGTTTGGCGTCGGCCTCTCCGGACATGCCTTTGAGAAAGTACTTGGTAAACAGGCCGCTTGATGAGTCCTGCTCCCAAGACGCAATCTGGTTGGCGGCGCCGGCTGAGATGACGGTGATGTTGGGCGGGATATTTGTCTCTTTGGGCTGAATCTGAATAGGCGAGGCTTTGCTGATCAAGGTTCCACTTTGGCTTGATCCCGAGAAACACGCCTCAAGGACCAGCATCACTGACTTCGCCGGTATCTTGCTCAGGTTCTTGTAAAGCGTCTTCAGGGGATAGCCATTGAGCTCGATGAGCGACGCCTGCGCGTCCGCCGGAACGATATAACTGCCGCCTTCTTCGCTGCCAGGAGCGCCGTGACCTGAGTAATAAACAAAGACCCGCGACTTTCCCGCCTTGACGTAGTTGAACAACTGGCCCTTGGGATTGGTTGCGCTGCCGAAGGTGGAGATCATTACGGCCTGGCTGGCGTCCTTAAGGAAGATAATGTTTTCATCGCGGATGCCTAGGGCCTGCTTGACGTACAGCTTGATCCCCTCGGCGTCGGCGTAGGCCGGGATCACGTTTGGTATATCTTTGCCCTGCTTGCCGTAGTCGGCGTTGCCGATGATGACTGCTATGTCGTTGGGACGGGTTAGCGACGAACGGAAATGGACATCTATGGGTTTGGTGGGGAAGGTGTTGATCGCTGTTTTGGGCTCCAGTATTTCCAATGCTTTCTTCGCATCTGGATCTCCCTGATCGGCGGCAAGGCGATACCGCCTGACCGCTTCGGCGATGTCCTGCGGGACACCTCGTCCAATTTCATACCATTTTCCTAGGCCGTACTGTGCCTCAGCATCTCCATCGTCGGCAACTTCACGATACCATTTTATTGCCTTAATATGGTCCAATCCCTGTTTGGCAGCGCGACCATACCACTTCGCTGCCTCAGTGTCATCTTGAGGAACACCTCTTCCAAATTCATAAATGAAACCTAAGCCGTACTGACCATAATCAAGTCCCTGCTCGGCAGCGAGACGGATCCACCTAGCTGCTTCGGCAAGGTCCCGAGAAACACCCAACCCATTCGTATACATCGCCCCCAAATTTTGTTGAGCTTTGGCATATTCTTGATTGGCGGCGCGACGATACCACTTGACGGCGGTCTTGTGATTTTGTGGGACTCCTTTTCCTTCGGCGTACATCGTGCCCAGAGTAAACTGGGCTTCAGCATACCCCTGTTCGCCAGCAAGACGCCACCACTTCAGTGCTTTCGTAAAGTCCTGAGATACACCTACTCCATGGTAGTACATCTCACCCAGATTGTACTGGGCTTCAGCATACCCCTGTTCGCCAGCAAGACGGTACCACTTCACTGCCTCGGTATAGTC
>CAZWEZ010000024.1:18903-21040 GCA_964632795.1 uncultured Thalassospiraceae bacterium
CAGCATACCCCTGTTCGCCAGCAAGACGGTACCACTTCACTGCCTCGGTATAGTCCTGAGATACACCTTCTCCGTTGTAGTACATCGTACCCAGATAATTCTGAGCTTCGGCATATCCCTGATTGGCAGAAAGACGGAACCACTTGACTGCGGTCTTGTAATTTTGCGAGACGCCTTTTCCGTGGTAGTACATCTCACCCAGATTGTACTGGGCTTCTTTAAGTCCTTGTTGGGCGGCAAGGTGATACCACCTGTTGGCTTTGGCATAATCTTGGGGAACACCTGCTCCGAGACCGTACATCATCCCCAATTTAAATTGGGCTCTAGCATGTCCCATTTCGGCAAGAGGCTTCCACTCCCTCAAAGCTGTTGCATAATCCCCTCTTTGTGCAGCATCCAATCCCTTCTGCCAATCTGCGCCAAACGAACCAGAAGCACTGACCATAACTGTCAGCAACAAGATGCATGAAAGGAGCGGGCGCTTCATCACCACCTCACCAACACCCTCTCCGCGTCCCCGACCATCCCCGGCGTCTGCTCCCGACCCAGTCGGATTGCCTGCTGCTGGACGTGGCCCAGGACGTAGGTATGAAGCTCACCAGCGGTAATCCGGCGATCCCCATTGGCGTCTGCCGGACCCTCCATCCCCTTCATCAAGAAATAGCTGAACAGCCCATGCTCGGCCTCGTCCAGACCGCTCGATATCTGCTGGCCGCTGGCGGCGGAGAACACGGTGAAGCCTATCGGGATGCTCTGGTTCTTGGGCGAGATCACGATAGGTCTGGCGCTGGCCATGAGCATCTCTTCACCCCTGCTCAGGCCGCTGTAACAGGTGTCGAGGAACAGGGTTACAGAACGGGGCTTGGCGGCGCTTATCACCTCGAACAACTCGGAACGCAACAGGGCAGTGTCCTCCAACAAGCTGGGGACCCCATCGCGGGGCAGGAGATACAGGTCCTCCCCATCGGGAGAAGCTAGCCCATGACCGGCGAAGAACACATACACATCCGACAACCCGGCTTGGATGCGCCCCCGGAGCCATTGCTTCGTGGCCACCCTCAGATCGCTGAGGTCCGCCTGATCATTGATCAGAGCCTTGATGTTGCTCTGGGGCACCCCCAAGGCCCTACGGGCGTAGTCGCTGAACACCTGTGCATCCCGGTTGGCAAACACGGCCTTCGGGGCACGTTCGTAGTCCTCGACCCCGATGATCAGGGCCAGAGCGTACTGGTTGGGGTGGACATTGATCGTGGTGGGATCGAGGCGGGCGAAGGAGATGGTGTCGGTGACCTGAGTTATTGCTCGAGTGATCTTGATGGAGTGCTTGGAGCGGTTGTTCCATTCATCGACGGCTTCAACATCCACCATATCACCGCTGCTTGGGACATAGCGATCTACCGAGAACGATCCGTCAGATCCGAAAGCCACCGACTTTCCAGAAACCACCACAGCCACGATCCGGCTATCGTCAGTGACCCGTCCTCGAATACGGATACTGTCACCAGAGGCCGTAAGGTGGCCCGGCAGGTCGATCCTGGGTGGAACTGTGTCTTCCCGGGGTTGGGCCTTGGCAATGGATGGGGGCAGTGTCTCGGCCTTCCGGGATACGGCGTCTTCCAGACGGGCCAGGAGAGATTCTGTCCCATCACCATCAACAGGTAGCCCGCTGTCCCTCTGGAAGGACCGTATGGCTGACCGGGTGCGATCTCCCAGAGTGCCGTCCACTGGCCCAGGGCCGTAGCCGAGTTGGGTAAGTGATCTCTGTATTTTCTTGATGAGGGCGGTCACGATCCGGGTGATCATGATGGTGCGTTCTGAACGGTTTCCCCACTCATCAAAAGCCTCAATACGAGCCGATGTCATTCCAATAGGGACATAACGTGAAAAGGTAAATGTGCCATCGCGCTGTAAATCGATAGCCGTCCCTTCAACCGTGACCTGCGCCACTCGACTGTTATCCGTAACACGACCCTGAATTGTTGGCCTGTCGGATTGAACGTTGATTGAAGAAGCGATATCGATTGTTGGTGGGGTTGTATCTTTTGCTCTTGTAGTTGGAAGTGACTGTTGTGGTTGAATGCTAAGTTCTGCATTCTGAACCTGAACCTTTTGTCCCGGCGTCAGAAGATTGTGCTTG
>CAZWEZ010000024.1:21140-42350 GCA_964632795.1 uncultured Thalassospiraceae bacterium
AATTCGAAGCAAGTTCTGCATTCTGAACCTGAACCTTTTGTCCCGGCGTCAGAAGATTGTGCTTGCAGAGAGAAGGGTAATTCCCTGATAAACAGGTTTGTAAATTCGAAGCAAGTTCTGCATTCTGAACCTGAACCTTTTGTCCCGGCGTCAGAAGATTGTGCTTGCAGAGAGAAGGGTAATTCCCTGATAAACAGGTTTGTAAATTCGAAGCAAGTTCTGCATTCTGAACCTGAACCTTTTGTCCCGGCGTCAGAAGATTGTGCTTGCAGAGAGAAGGGTAATTCCCTGATAAACAGGTTTGTAAATTCGAAGCAAGTTCTGCATTCTGAACCTGAACCTTTTGTCCCGGCGTCAGAAGGTTGTGCTTGCAGAGAGAAGGGTAATTCCCTGATAAACAGGTTTGTAAATTCGAAGCAAGTTCTGCATTCTGAACCTGAACCTTTTGTCCCGGCGTCAGAAGGTTGTGCTTGCAGAGAGAAGGGTAATTCCCTGATAAACAGGTTTGTAAATTGCCACTCCACCCTCCTGTTGAAACAAGTATGGCAACGGCAAAGGCACCTAGAACGGACAGTAGACGTTTCATCTCAAATCACCATTCGGAGAGTAGGGATATTAGCCGATAGCAGCCTCCGCTCACGAAACGCCGTTGCGTAGTCGCCCCGTTCATAGGCCGCCACGCCCTCTTCGAACCCTGCCCAAGCTGGTACAGCAAGGAGCATTACAAGCAAGGCAGCCACCATCCCCCACGCAAGCCGGACATGTCTTTGATATGTCATGGTTCGCCTGCCTACCACGCCACCAACACCCTCTCCGCATCCCCCACCATCTCCGGAGTCTGCTCCCTGCCCAGCCTAATGGCCTGCTGCTGGACGTTCTGCCGGACATACCCATGAAGCTCACCAGCGGTGATCCGACGGTCTCCATTGGCGTCTGCCGGACCCTCCATCCCCTTCATCAGGTAGTACGAGAACAGGCCATGCTCGGTCTCGTCCAGGCCGCTGGATATCTGCTGACCGCTGGCCGCCGAGAACACCGTGAAGCCGGTTGGGACCTGCTGGCTCTTGGGGACGATCTGGATGGGCCGGGCGCTGGCCAGGAGCATCTCCTCGCCCCTACTCAGGCCGCTGTAGCAGGTATCCATGAAGAAGGTCGCCGAGCGGGGCTTGGCCTTGCTGATCACCTCGAACAGTTCATTGCGAAGAATGGCGGTTTCATCGAGAAGGCTTGGAGCGCCGTCATAGGGCAGGAGGTAGAGGGTTTCTCCGTCAAGCGTGGCGAGACCATGCCCAGCGAAGAAGACATACACGTCGGTATCAGCCTCGATCCGACCACGGAGCCACAGCTTCAAGGCCAACTTCACCTTGGTGCGCGATGCCTCCTCGTTGACCAATATCTTGAGGTTGCTCTGGGACACCCCTAGAGCCCGCCGAGCGTAGTCAGAGAACACCTGGGCATCGGCGTCAGCGTACTTGGCGGCAGGGGCGTCCTCGTAGTCACCGACCCCGATCACTAGCGCTAGGGCATGACTGTTCGACCTGCCGGAGATAGTAGTGGGGTTCAAGCTTTCAAAGGTGATGCTGTCAGTGACCTTGACCACGGCACGGGTGATCTTGATGGTGCGTTCGGATCGGTTGCCCCAGACATCGACGGCCTCAAAGCGGGTCGTGAGGCCACCGGCGGGTACATATTGGGAAACCGTAAAGGACCCATCCCGGTCAATCTTGATCGCCTTTCCCCGTACTCTGAGCGCGGCGATCTCACTGTCATCGGTGACCCTGCCCGTGATCTTGATTGTATCTTCCGACGCCGTCAGGTGGCCTGGCAGGTCGATCCTGGGTGGGCTGGTGTCTTCCTGGGGTTGGGCCTTGGCGATGGTTGGCGTTGGCGGGGCAACTTTGGGAGAGGCGACAGCTATCTGGGTTTTCTTGGTTGTCTCAGGAGTTAGCGTTCTTGCCAAACGGAACCCCCGGTCGTTGCCCGGGGTCGCGGGGGGGGTGTGGAAGCGAGTGGCAGAGCGCACGTCCCTCGGGCTATAGACCCAAGATCCGCCGCGATGAATCCGGGTGCGACAATCGCCCCCGCTCGTCAACGCAGCACCCTCACTAGGTGCACCGTTGTAATTGCCGTGCCAGCAGTCTTCGACCCATTCCCATACGTTACCGACGGTATCATAAACGCCAAAACTGTTTGCCGAAAAGGAACCGACTGAAGTCGTTCCATTGCTGCTATGGTAGTTTGCTTGTGATGAATTGATGTCGTTACCCCAGGGATACTTGGCGCTCGACCCTGCTCGGGCCATGTATTCCCACTCTGCTTCGCTCAACAACCGATAAGTCTTACCCGTCTTTGTGCTCAGACGCCGCACAAACTCCTTTGCGTTGTTCCACGAAACACTATCAACTGGCTTCCGCGAGCCCTTGAATTGGCTTGGGTTTATCCCCATCACCGTCTTGTATTCCGCCTGCATCACCTCGTATCTGCCGACCGCGAAGGTGTAATCGATGCGCACATCGTGAACCGGCTTTTCGTTTTGGTGGCCGCCGTTCAAGTCCCCCATTCGGAAACTCCCTGGCGGGATCACCACCATCTCGGGGCACTCGGGGCAGTCCTTGAACACGTCACCGGGCTTGTACATAGGAAACACGCCTACGGCAGGGATAATGCCATCCTGCGGTTGGGCCTTGGATAAAGACGGGCTGGAGCCGGTAGATGTCGCGACCTGGGTACTCCGCCCCGTAAGAGCGGCGCATCGCTGAAGGGTCAGCCCCCGGCGCTTCGCTTCTTGGGCATAGGGGGCATGTGCAGAATTTGAGTTCCAACCAAGCGGCTTAAAAGAAGTCAGAGCGGATTGGCAAAGCAATCGTTCCGATAAACTGGATGGTTTGCTTCGGCGTGTGGAGACCGCAACTTGAGAACTGCGTCCCCTCAATTCGGCACATTTCTGAATAGTCAAACCACGGAGTTTTGCTTCTCGGACATATGGGGCACTATTAAAATGTTCTGAGTACCAGGCAGGCACATTCAATGGACTGAGGGCCGATAAGCAAACGCTCTTGTCAGACAAACTGGAATACTGGCTGGAGCCGGTGGATGTGGCAACCTGGGTGCTGCGCCCCGTCAGGGAGGCGCATTGCTGAAGGGTCAGTCCCCGGCGCTTCGCTTCCCGGACAAAGATTGGAGTTGTATCCCAGGCAAGCGGCTTTGACCTGGAAGCTAGGGCATTAAGGCAAATACTTTCATTAGAAATCTCTGGAAACTGGCTGGAGCCTGTGGACGATGCAACCTGGGCGCTGCGCCCCGTCAACTTGGCACATTGTTGAACGGTCAGCCCCCGGCGTTTTGCTTCTTGGACTGCATTGGAGAATTCTGGGTTTGGGTGCCAGTCAGGCGGCTTCCCTGGACTGGTCAGGGCCGATACGCAAACCCTCTTGTCAGACAAACCAGGATACTGATTAGAGCCGATGGATGAAGCGACCTGGTTGCTCCACCCTATCAGGGTAGCACACCGTTGAACGGTCAGGCCCCGGCGCTTCGCTTCTTGGACATGCCGGGAGTACGTAGGTCGAGATTCCCAGGCAAGGGGGCTTGATGTGGGGGTCAGGGCACCACGGCAAATTTTCTTTTCAGACCAACTGGAAGGTTTGTCGAAGAGAGATGACAACTGGTTCGTCTGGCACCCGCCCACCGCCACCACCAACAAGATAGCTGCCAACCCCCACGCAAGCCGAAAATATCGATGAGATACCATGGTTCGCCTGCCTACCATGCCACCAACACCCTCTCAGCATCCCCCACCATCTCCGGCGTCTGATCCCGGCCCAGCCGGATCGCCTGCTGCTGGACGTTACCACGGACATAGGCATGGAGTTCCCCAGCGGTGATACGGTGGTCCTCGTTGGAATCTGCCGGACCTTCCATCCCCTTCATCAGGTAGTAGCTGAACAGCCCATGCTCGGCCTCGTCCAGCCCGCTGGATATCTGCTGGCCGCTGGCGGCGGAGAAGACCGTGAAGCCGGTTGGGATGCTCTGGTTCTTCGGCGAGATTACTATCGGGCGGGCGCTGGCCATGAGCATCTCCTCCCCCCTGCTCAGGCCGCTGTAGCAGGTGTCCATGAAGAAAGTTGCTGATCTGGGCTTGGCCTCGCTGATCACCTCAAACAACTCTGAGCGGAGAAGGGCAGTATCATCAAGATAACTAGGCGCACCGTCATAAGGGAGCAGGTACAAGTTCTCCCCATCAGGCGAAGCCAGCCCATGCCCAGCGAAGAAGACATACACATCGACGTCGGCTTCGATCCTGCGGCGAAGCCATCGTTTCAAACTCAGTCTCACATCAGTCAGGGCAGCACCTTCATTGGTCAACAGTTTGATGTTGTTCTGGGGCACCCCCAAGGCCCGCCGAGCGTAGTCGCTGAACACCTGGGCGTCGTTGTCGGCGTACTTGGCGGGTGGGGCATCCTCGTAGTCCTCGACCCCGATGATCAGCGCCAGGGCGTTCTGGTTGGGCCTGCCAGAGATGGTGGTGGGGTCCAGACGGGGGAAGGAGATGGTGTCTGTGACCTGGACTACGGCGCGGCTGATCTTGATGGTGCGTTCGGAACGGTTGCCCCATTCGTCTATCGCTTCGATCCGAACCGTCGTTCCTCCAACGGGGACGTAGCGGGAGAAGGTGAAGCTTCCGTCTGATCCCAGATCGACGGCAGTTCCTTCAACGATTACCTGTGCCACCCGATTGGTATCCGAAACCCGCCCTCGTACAGTCGGGCTGTCTGTCTGGGCGGCAATCGAAGACGCGATGTCGATTACCGGTGGGGTGGTGTCTTTGGGCTTGGCGGCGGCGATAGAGGGCGTTGGAGGTGGGTAGGCGGGTTGGGTTGGTTGAGGGGTTGCAACCTGGGTGCTCCGCCCCGTCAACTTGGCACATCGCTGAAGGGTCAGGCCACGGCGCTTAGCTTCTTGGACATATTCTGCACTTACTGGGAGGCTGATCCGGTCCCAGGCAAGTGGCTTCGCTGAGGTGGTTATGACAACCCAACAAAGCCTCTCGTCATTCCAACTGGTTAATACACTGGTAGAGTTGGAGGCCTCCTCAAAGGGCCGCCCTGTTAATTTGGCGCATCTCCGAACGGTCAACCCCCGGCTCTTTGCTTCTTGGACATGAGAGAAATAAGTAGGGAGAGTTTCCCAGGCAAGTGGTCCTGAATGGTAGCCAGTGGAAACGTAGCCAGTGGAAACCAAGCAAAGCCTTTTATCGGGCCAACTGGAATACTGGCTGGAGCCGGTGGATGTGGCAACCTGGGTGCTGCGCCCCATCAGGGAGGCGCATTGCTGAAGGGTCAGTCCCCGGCGTTTCGCTTCATTTGCAAAATTAGGGTTGATCCTGTTCCAGGCAAGCGGCTTTGATGAGGAGGTCAGAGCAAAATAGCAAAGCCCCTTATCAGACAAACTGGAATAACTGCTGGAGCCGGTTGATGTAGCGACCTGGGTGCTCCGCCCCGTCAAGGAGGCGCATTGCTGGAGGGTCAGCCCCCGGCGCTTTGCTTCTTGGGCATAGGGGGCATTTGCATAATGTGAACTCCAATCAAGCCGCGAAGAATTAGAGATCAGAGCGGATTGGCATAGCAACCGATCTGATAAATTGGAGGGTTTGATTGGACCGGCTGGTGACCAAAGAGGTTTTAAGCACCCACCAACCGCCGCCACCAACAAGACAGCCGCCAACCCCAACGCCAACCGAATATGCCGATGCGATGCCATGGTTCGTCCAGCAGCCCTGCCACCTACAAGACGACGGTGATCATGTTCGCACAACCGGCGGCAAGTGTCTATTCGCGGTTATCCCCCAGTACCGACGACGATCTGTGGTATCTGCTCTCGCCCGAAGTACCTCATGGTGATAGATCGCACTTTGGACGTGAGGTCATTGTCTTGAAAATAGTCATTCCCCCGCCCCCTAAAGCGAATTATCGGTGAAGAATAGGTTCCTCATGGCATTTCTCGCCCATCGGCGATGGATGTCAAGAATACTCCGATAATAAGTACTCATATGTAATATCCCAGGCTTTCGAGTTCAACTGGCAGCTTCGTATGAAATAGACATCAAAAAACCAAATGCTCCCACAACAAAACCGGCAATAAGCAAGATAAACATGACCCAAAGAAACACGGCGGTCAGTTTGAGGTGCTTCTCGCTTGGTGGCTGAACTATTTCAAGGATGTTTCTCGGCGGCAAGGAGAAGGACATCGTTTCATCGTCGTAAGCTATATCGATCTGATCGCGATGACTGCGTTCTTGAACGGATGCTAAATGCCATCGAAGAAACAGCAACCCTGCGCCAGCAACTATGCCGAAACCGAACGCCGCAATTGGTACCAAGACAAACACCGACGGGTGCAGAGGAAACATTGCCCCCGCGAAAGCAAGCATAGAAGCCAAACCACCAAAATGAGCAATGGTGAGGTGTCGAAATGCCCGGTCAAGCCATTCGATCCGCTCACGCCGCCAAAGTGGCACTGTTTCCTCAAGCCGCTGAAACGCTTTTTCGTCCGACTTGCGTTCCTGGTCTTCCCAAGATTGCTTTTTCTCCATGGTACTCCAAATTATTTCTCGCTCGCCACCGTTCCTCACTTCTCTACCACCACCACCACGTCCCGCTCATTGGGATTGCCCTCGATATCCTTGATCGCCATGCGAAGGTAATGGCTTCCGGTCGCCAGGTTCGCCTGTTCGACATCCAGTGTGGTGCCCTTGATGTATTCCCGGACCCGGTCGGTGATGTCGAAGTCGAACAATCCGATCAATGTGACCGTGAGCGTCTTCATGGCCGGAGGCTTTCCGCTCTTGCCCGGCTCGAAGGACACGAAGATGTCAACCGGGGACTGGACCCGCTGGAGCGCCTTCGGGTTCTTGACGACGATGAGCGGCCCCGGCCCCTCGACAGCGGCAGCGGGTTCCTTGAAGTCCTCCGTTGCCGGACGGATCATGTCCGCTTCCTCCGGCGAGATCAGCCATTTGGTCTCCGCGCTGACCGGCGTCGCGTCACTCAGGATGAAAACGACTGCGCTGGCCGCTATCAGCCATGTGAATGGACGTTTCATCATGATACGGCCCCCGAGCGTCATTGTGTCTGTCGGGCTCTCTTGATCTCTTCCTCCAGTTCCTGGAACGCCTTCGAGGCCCGAAGCTTGCCTTCGAGAATCCGGTTCTTCTTGACCTGATCGACGAGGATACGGTTCGCCTTGCCGATGGGATATTGGAGAAGAATGTATGCCCGGTACTGCTTCCCTTGAGACAGAACCTTGGCTTTGGCCTGGGAATATCCGGAGACATTGACCTCGGTGATCAGGTTGGTGGTCACCCGTTCGACTTCCGTCACCACCTCGGTGTCCTCACCGGCTCCCACCTCAGCCATGAAGGTCTTCATCTTGCTGCTGATCAGGCCGTTGATCCGATCGGCGAGGGAACGTTTGGCGTTCAACGTGCCCTTGTCCATGGCCAGTTGCAGGTCGGGAGAGGTCGCGGTTCCGGCGGAATAGACGCTGTGGGGGTCCGTTGGCAGGTTGGTGTACCAGTCGGGAAGTTCATCGACGGTCTCTTCCACCGCTTCGATTCGCGCCTCCTCCTTCTTCTCCTGCTCCTCGTAGACGGCAGCGGGGGAGCCCGGTTCTGGGGTCGCGCAGCCGCCGATAAACCCCACGGCCATCAACAGCGTTCCGATCACGACACCGGGCTTCGTCAACAGTTCAAACCTATACATCTTCACCTTCTCCCTTCGTCAGTGCTTTCAGCGCCTCTTCCAGGATCTTGATCTCATCGTCGAGATCGATCCCCTGGGAGGCAAGGTCCTTCAAATCCACGACGGCTTTCTCCGTCTGGCCGTAGTCGCCGCTCTTGAGGTAGGAGAGGCCAGCGCCATAGAAGGCACTTGCGGCCTCTTCGAGATTCCCCAGGTTGAACAGGGTCACGCCGGTATTGTAGTAGGCGAAACCGTTTACCGGGTCGCGATCCAGCGACATCCGGTAGGCCGCCAGGGCGCGGTCGGAGTTCCCCCTGAGCGAGTTCACGTAGCCAAGGCCGTTGAAGTAGTCGGCATTGCCGTCATCCAGGGCCACCGCCCGGACGATCGACGAATCGGCTCCGTCCAGATCATCGAGCTTGACCAGTATCCGGGCCTTCAGGAAATGCGTCCCGTGATCCCGGTCGTTCAGTTCCAGGGTCCGGTCCGTGTACTTGATAGCTCCGTCATAATCACCCTGGTCCACCAGATAACGGGCGTATCGAGCATGGCTCTCGGCTTCGCTCGGGGCCAGTTCGATCAAGGCCTCGTGGAGCTTCCTGGTTCCGTCGTCGCCGAACCGCCCCCCTTCGATGGCCTCGATCAAGACCGATTTTCGCTCGTCGAATGGCTGGTCCTCCAGGGCCGCGAGGAGGTCCTGAGCAGTCGTGGCATCCTTGGGTTCCCGGCGAACGGCCACCAGCATCGGCGACAGGGGTTCTTCGAGAACGGCGATGCGGTTGTCCGGGATGGTCTTGACGAGGCGGCGGGCAAGGTCGTCGATCACCCTGAAGATCTGTTCCTCGTTGAGGTTGGAGGCCGCCTTGACGATTCCCATGGCCAAACCGATGGGAGACAACGGAACATCGCCACCGTGGCTTGCCGCCACATGTCGGCCCTCCCACAAGAGGCTTCCGTCGTCGGCCCTGATCATCTTCAGTTCGGCCCCCACGGCCACCCTGGAATAAATCCCGAAGAAGCTGGAGCCGTATTCGGTGACCTCCCCGACAACCAGGGTACCGCAGTTGAGGTTCTTCCCGACCAAGCCGAAGTCGTTTTTCTCCGTATCCGACATCCGGCCCAGCACGAAATCGATCCGGGGAATTTCCACATCCCTCTTTCCCTGGGGGGATAGGTGGGCATACAGCGCCCGGCGCACGGTCTCCGTCTGATCAAGGTTAATGTCCTCTGCCTGTGAGGCCCCGTCCTCGGGCGTCGTGAACGGCATCACCGCGACACAGTCGGGCGGGTCGTCGTTGTAGGCGTCGTGGACGCGGAAAAAGACCTTGCTGAACGGGTTGGCCGCAGAGGACTCTTCCTTCCCCTCGTCGATGTAGGACGGCCCCGCGCACCCCGCGAGGAGCCCCGCCACAACCAGGGGGATGACGCCCCCCTTCTTCATTTCGGCCTCACCACGTAGTAGGCCCTTCTGACATCGCGGCGGTCCTGTCTGGGTATCTCCAAGAGACGGGCGTTGAATTCCTCAAGTGTATAGGTCTCCCTGAAAACAAAGGCTTTCCGCGTACCGACCACCATGAGGTACTCGTCAACGAGGTTGCCTTTCACCTTATTCGCTTCGGGGAAAGTAACTTTCAGGTCGTAGCCCGTGTTTTCTCCCTTTGTCGGGATGGTTCCCCGCTTGGTAAAGCGACTGTTCCTGTCGAACGAGTTAGGGAATATCCGTTGAACTTGATGGTCCGCCTCTTCGTAGGGGAGCCATTGGAAGACGCTGATGTACATGGGCCGTGTTGGTTCGATGGTGATCACCAGCGGTTCCCCGCTGCGGAAAGTTCTTTCGTTCAACTCTACGGTCATATCGAAGCCGGGATCGGGACGACCGGCGGCAACGCCAACATCGGCTTCCAAGGTGATGACACATTTATTGTACCCATCAAGGGCCTGGACAGTTTGACGATTGGAGGACCGAATATCGAGAATCGCACCATCGATCGTGCTCCAGGTCATCTGGTTGAGCTTACACGAGGCTTCGTCACCCCGGTCGCTACAGACCATCATGTCCTCAGTCGAAAGGTGTTCCCCGGTAACCTTCCGGATGGCGTCCTTGCGGGCTTTCTGTTCCGCGTACTCGCAGGCTTCGTTCTCGGTAGTATCCGGCCCGAACAACCACTCGCCACGGCCCTGAACCCATTCGGCATACGCATCCACCGACACCAGGGTCGCCATGACGACAAGCGGCAAGATGAACCGGTTCATTTTGCCTCCGCCGCGACCAGGACGACCTTGGCCATCATGGCCTGATACAGTTCTTCAAGGCTGACCTCGGTCCCTGATGATTGGTTCCCCATACTCGTCGGGCGCTTCAGGAAATAGAGGACCCGGCTGGCCTTGATGGCGATGTTCACGTCCTCCGGCAGATGCCCCAGTTTCTCGTAGACCTTCGTCGCATCGAGTTTGGCGACGGCCACTCCGATGAGGTTCCCCTGCCGGTCAAAGACGGGACCGCCGCTGTTGCCCCGGTTCATCTTCGAGGTGATCAGGAAGGTGTTTGGGTCGTCGCGCATGCCACTGGCCTTGCTGACGATCCCTTCGGTCAAGGAGGGTCGTTGCCCCCCCAGCATGCTCGCCATCGGGAAGCCCATGACGACCGCCGTCCGGCCTGTATTGGCATCGGCCATGCGAGTAAAGGGGATGGCGTAGTTATCCGGGAAGGCCTGGGACAGTTCGAGGACGGCAAGATCATCATCAGAAGACACCCTCGCCACCCGGACAGTCCTGACCTCCCCGGTTCCGCTCCTAACGGCGATCTTGCCGGTGTTCTCGATCACATGGCGGTTGGTAATCACGTACCGGCCACCGTCCACGATGAAGCCGCTGCCCATGCTGATCTTGACTCCCGGGGATAGGGGCAATGGATCGGGGCGTTTGAGAACCTTTACCGGGCGGGGGACATCCGGAAGTTCGGCGTTCTCGACCCCTGGGACCGGGGCGGCGGAAGGCTTGGGCTCCTTCAGCGGCGGGGGCTCAGGAGGGTTCTGAGGCTCTACTTGGCCGGAGTAATTGCCGGTGGGGTCGTTGGACTCGAGCCAGGAGATGATCGCCTCGGCGCGGAAGTCGTTGCCCTTCGCCCTGAACGCCCTGGCGGCATTGGCCCGGAATCGAAGCGCCTCGGTTTTCCGATCCTGCTGCCAGTACATCTGGCCCAGAAGGTCGCCCGCTTCGGCGGCAAAGGGGTGCCGGTCGAGGAACCGCGACAGCAGCCCGGTTGCCGCATTGACATCGTCTCTGTGGGAGAGGAACAGGGCGTAGGCGACGATGACGGACTCACTGTCCGGCTGGTCGCGCATGAGACCGGCAAACCGTTCCCGGGCCTTGGAAACCTGCCCGCTCCGGTCGTCCGCCTTGGCGAGGACCAGATGGGCATCGATCAGGTCGGGGTTGGTCCTGAGAGCGGTCCGGGCGTGGTGGCGGGCCTGGACGAGACTGCCGAGAGCCAGATTGGCCTGGGATAACCCAAGGTAAGCGTCGGCATCCTCCATAGTCGAGAAGACGGCATGCTCGAAAAGCTCCAGGGCCTTTGCGGGCCTGTCGAGGCGGAGATAGATGTTGCCGAGGCGAGTGTCGATCCTGGCCGAAGCCTTAGGTTTTTCGGTATCGATGGTCTTGAGGACGGCAAGGGCCTCGTCGAGTCTCTCGATCTTGATCAGTTGGTCGGCTTGCTTGAGGGCCGCATCGAGTTGATCAGGGCTATCACTGGAGGTATCGGCCCACGCGGCGGCCAGCCCGAAGCATATGGCAACGGCTAGGGATAGTGCTTGGAGACTCTTCTTCATTGCCAGCCCCCTGTATTGATGGCCGGATGATATCACGGTAGTGGCACATCGCGACTCAAGATTGTGGCAATATCAAGGCCGGTTTCGCGCCGACTGGTGGTTTCCACGAGGTTGGTTTGAAAACAAGATGAGGATAAAACCGATGAGGACCGCTAACTCCAGCACTGTCATGCTAACGGCTCACCTCCCCCTGCAGGTTGTCACCTGATCCATCTGCATGCCGGGACCTGCCCGTGCTGTCGCCGGTCCTTCACCACTGCAACAACAGTCGATTTAACCCCCTTGTTGGTCGTGGCGCACCTTTCTTTGACCAATCTATCAAATTCCTTTTTGTAAACAATTCTGTATACGAATCAGTTTATGTCTGTACATATGAGTACAGCAGAGCAATAAATTGATTATTAACTGTACTTTGTTTGTTCATATGCTATGTTATTACTGCTCATTTCCCCTTGCACAGGAGAACCCCAATGCGACGCAAATCCTACCACGACCGAACCCGGAGGTTCAGTCGCCGGGCCAAGGCGGCCATGGCCCTTTTCCGGGCGAGGCTCGGACACGAGTACACCACCGACGCCCAGGGCCGGCGAATCCGCGTGTTCACCAAGGACAACTGGTGCGGCCCCGAGGAAGTCCGCGGGTGGCTGCTCAACCGGCGCGTGGTCGAAGTGGACGAAGCCCTCGAGCACATCAGCCAGGCCGTGCTCCGCTTCCTGATCGACGGCGGCTACATCCGCAAGGACGGTCACGGCGGCGCCTACTACTGGATCACCGCCAAGGCGGCAAGGAAGTACGATCTTCCTCGCGTCCTTGGCTGTCCGTTCCCGGAGCTGCGGTCATGATCTTCGATTGCATGGTCCACTGGAACGGGCGGGAGCACCCGGCACGATATATCGGCCCATCCCGGCATCATCCGGGCCGCATCCTGGTCTGGGAACGGGGCCTGCCGTTCCCGGCCGCGGTGCCGGCCCATCGCGTCACCCGGTCACCAAGGGAGAGCACCGATGGACGACGACCTGCTCGACATCCCCTCATTCCTGCGCCGGGAGAGTGAACCCGGGCCGTCAAAAGGGGCGGCCCGCCGGGGCAAACGCATCGCCATTGCGAAGCGGAAACCGAAGAAAGCGCCCTTCAGGCGCGACGTCGAATGGCTTCTCCTGCTCGGATGGTCGGCGGCGCAGATCAGGCGCCTGAGTCGGCAGGAAGCCCGCTACCACGCCGAGCGGAACAACAAGCCCAGCGCCCGCTTCGGAACCAAGATCTCTCAGCAGCGAAAGGCCTGACCATGAGCACCTATACCGTGATCGGCGACTATCCGGAAGCGACCGCTTTACCCTGCCTCCGTGAAGGCACCTTCGTCGAACCGGTCGAAGCCGTAAGCCCGACCATCGCCGCCCGCGTCGCCAAGCGGCGGATGGCCGGGGGCGGCATGGACTCCGACGACATCGCGATCATCGCCGTACTGTCCGGAGACCACCGTGACCTCTAAGAGACAATCGTCGATACCGCCGAATACGAACAGCAGGTGATGGAGGAACACCCCGGGTAATAAACAGGCCGGGCCCGAAGGCCCGGCCCTCAGCCCCCTTGCGGGGGCAGCTCCCTTGCACAGGAGACGGAGAAGATGACCATTCCCGAACGGAATTTCAAGATGCTGGCCAAGCTGATCGATGTCGAATTCATCCGCGACAACCGCTTCGACGCCGCCAGATCGAAGGTCCCCGGTTACATGGACCTGCACATAGACTATCTGCACGGCAACGAACTCGCCGCGCTGATCGCGCTGTCCCACTATTACAAGGTCAACGGCGACATGGTGTCGGACCCGGACATGGAGGTACATGTCAACTTCGTCGACAAGACGGTCGTGGCCCTGACCTATCAAGACACCTTCGGCTACCGGGCCGTCGCCCTGGCCGATCCACCGCGACGGGCCAGGGTTCAACGCGAACTGAACAGCTTCCTGGCAACCTGGCTGCGCAACCTGGTCAGTCAGGGCCACGGCATCGACGCCGCGACCATCCGCACCGCCGACAGCCACCGGGTCGTCCAGGCCCATGAGGGCTAGGCAAGGGATCTGACACGTGAAAACGGCGAGTTACTTCACCTATACCGGCCCTGGGCGCATCGGAATTTCGCGGGGAACGCCACGCAGCATCCCGCCAGGCTACCGGTTCTATCGGCCGCTGGCTCCCACCTACCCCATGCTGTCGATGCGCTACGAGCCCTATCGGGCCGCCTACTTCCACGACATCCTGGGGCCGCTCGACCCGTCCCGCGTGGTCGATGACCTGCAGCGCCTGGCCGGCGGGTTCGAGCCGGTGCTGTTGTGCTTCGAGAAACCGCCGTTCGGCGACGACAACTGGTGCCATCGCCGGATGGTCGCCGAATGGCTGTCCGACACCCTCGGCATCGAGGTCCCCGAGTACGAGAGGCGATCGATCCCCGGCTTCATGTTGCCGGGGTTCGAATGAACAGGAACGGGGTCGGTGAATTGCCTCGCCGCATGTCAAGGGGGGCTAAGACGCGGCACCCGCACCCCGCAATGCCACCCTTCCACAGGAGAGACCCCATGCTCAGCGAGCTACCTCTGGACCAGGTCCATCCCAATCCCGACCAACCGCGCAAGGACTTCGACCAAGGCAAGCTGCGTGAATTGGCCGCTTCGATCAGCGAACACGGCCTCATGCAGCCGATTATCGTGCGGCCCGACCAGGCCGGCTACGTTATCGTCGCCGGTGAACGCCGCTACCGGGCTCACAAGCTGGTCGGGTTGCCGACGATCGCCGCCCAGGTCGTCGAGATCGACGGCCGCGAGGCGGCCGAGCAGGCTATCATCGAGAACCTGCAAAGGGTCGACATTTCGCCGCTGGAGGAAGCCCACGCCTATCGGAAAATGCTCGACGATCACGGCTATACGCCCGAGCAACTGGCCCGCCGGCTCGGCATCAAGCAGCCCTGGCGGATCACCGAGCGGACCGCGCTGTTGAAGCTCCAGCCCGGCTACCGGAAGCTGCTCGCCACCGGCCAGATTTCACCTAGCCAGGCGACCGAGCTCGCCCGCCTCGACGACCGGGGCCAGGACACCCTTTTCCGGGCGATCAGAACCGGCAAGTGCCCCACCTACGAAACGCTCAGGGCCACCGCCAACGCCCTGGTCGAGGCCGAAGCCCAGACCGCCATCTTCGATCAGGACGCGGCGCCGGCGGCCACCGACCAGGATGTCAAGCTGGCCCGCGGCTTCGAGCGCAAGATCGAACAGGTCGCGGCCCTGCTCAATGCCGGCATCCGCGACAACGAGGTCGTCGCCATCTACAAGGTCAACCCGACCAGGGCCGGCACTCTTGCCGACCGCATGGCCGAGATGCGGAAGTCGCTCAAGGCCATCGAACTGGCCCTGCGTCAGGTCAGCGTCCAGATGGATTTCGTCAACAACAGCATGAAATGAAAGGGTGCACCCCTTGGAGCTCTCTGAAGGAACTCCCGTCACTCCCCCATACCCGACCCCCCCCCTACCTAATTTCGCGGACGATCACGCTAAACTTCCCACCGGTCCACGGGCCACGATCGCTAGAAATCGAAACCCCCTACCCCTAGGCGCGATCGCTACGGCTGGTACATCGCTGTCTGCTACGCCGGGAACAAGCAATCTGGCTATGATCCTCTCGACGTTCGGAGCAGGTAAAGCAGGTCACGATGGCCTTGATTATGCCAACGCCGCCCTAATCATCCTCAGTCTTAACGATCACTCGTCGGAATGTAGTGTTCTTGGAGCGGTTTGCTGCTTGACGAAAGGCTCGTTGCTGCTTGAGGTCTCGGGGGGTGCTGCGGGATTCCGAGGTCTCGACCTCAACAATTTTACGTTCGATGCCCTTCCTTGCAATCACGTCGGGGCGCAATCCCCCGATGGTATCGGGCCTGCTGTGCCCACGGATGTCAGCCTGCACCTCGTAGCCCTTGTCTTTCAGGTCCTTAGCGATCCGCCGGACCTCCACGTCGTGCTTGGATTGTGATCGTTTTGCTCGTCTCGGCATTGGTCATCTCCTTTGGTCTGCCAAAATAATCTGCGAAGCGTATTGAGAGGCTACTGCATTGTAGGCGATTGATCGAGGGCACTAAGCCTCGGGCAGATGGTCACTGATGGCTAGTGTCGTCTATATCTAGGACAGCCCCTTAATTAATCTATGTGCTTAATGGTCAATTTGTACATGAAGGCCCAGCGTCTCCTGAAGGCCCAATTGAAAATGCTCTCTCACATAATCACTGATAAAGCGCGATGGGACCTTAAGATAGATAACCCCACCAGCATATTCCTTGAAGCACAGCAATTTGATCCACGAGTTGTAATCTTGCTGCCCAAATTGGGTGGCTAGCATTTCTTGACATTCTGCCCAGTCCGCTGAACCAAACTGAGTGTGGTTGGTGTCGTCTTTGTCGCGGGTTGTTTCTCTTTTATTAATAACTATTCCTGAAGAATCGGGTGACAGGCTTTGGCACCCCTGAACGGCTTCCGTGTCATCCCTTAAGCGCTGATCGTCACCCCCCTCATTGTTGATAAGTGCCGAGGTGTCACCCCTTGCATAGCTTTGGTGTGACACAGAATCATCCGTTTCTTGGTGGTGACCTGAATCATGATTATCGCCCTTTTGGCCGGCCTCTCTCTTACTGCCAAGAAGATCACGAACTCTTTGCAGGTCAATTGCGTAGACTCGTGGGTGCCGGCCACCCTTTTCATGGGAACCGATCACCAGGATTCGAGACATCACGAGAGATTTCAAGCACCGTTGTACAGTTCGTGTCGCAAGACCGCAGAGACGAGCAACAGTCGCAACAGATGGAAATACTCGGCTCCCATCATCGCTCGCGAATTTCGCTAACGTTACCAACACGAACTTCCGGTTTGTGGGTAGTTTCAGTTGGTAAACGAGCTCCATGACTTGGAAGCTCATAATACTGTCGCCTTGTTTTTCGTGCGGGGTTGGCGAACAATGGTGCTTTCATGGCTCCTTATCCCGAACGTACGTGTGATTTCATTTTTCCCAGCGTATTCCGAAAGCAACCCTTCAACTGCTATATGGGTGTCTTGCTCGGTCACCGCGATAAGATCCTTGACGGCTTTAATGGGAATTCTGCGTATCGGGATTTGCGGCATGCACTGTTGAAGTCCGGCGCTTCGACCTCAACCAGGCTTCAAGATCCTCGCGGAGATATCGCACCGACCTGCCAATCTTGATAAAGGGCGGGGCATCCGGGTTCCCCGTCACGCGGGACTGACGCAGCCAGGAAGATGACATCCCGATATAGAACGCCGTTTCACGATCAGAAAGAGTTTGGGGAACTATGCTGCTCTTCATGGTGCCTCCAAGTTCCTTGAGGTACTAGGAGGCATTCAAGGGGAAACGGAAAAATTCCTCTAGTGTGAGAAACTATGATGATTTCTCACACCAGTCCCTTAACACGCAGGTACTTAAATACCTTGTAGCGCAACGGGTTCTTTTTCATCCGACGGCGCACCCGGAAGTAACTACCCCTGATCGTATCGGAAGCGCCTGCGGCTGAAGTGTCTGCCAGCAGTTCGCTGGCGCGGTCGTAAACGTCGTCCCATTTAACTTTAAGATAAAAATGCTCACGAAGCTCCAAAACGGCATCGTAGCGAGCGTAATCGATCATGTCCTGACGGAACCGACTTGCCCATTTTGCATTGCGACCAGTGCCCGTTGAGGCGAGGTCCATCATGTATCGAAATTGACGAACAACCATTGCCTCGACAACCCATCGCGGCAGGATCACCCCCTGATCATCAAGAAAATCCGCAGTAGAAATTTTCCCATAAGAGTTATCGCTGAAGCAAAACATGATTGCTTCAAACAAAGCACCTTCGTTTCCAGCGTTGAATGCGCGCTCAAGAATTTCAAGCTCGTATTTAAAAAATTCTTCGAGTGATCCAGGCTTGACGCTTCGTCCAGCATTTCGAGGATTATCTACCATCATTACACCCTAACGAGCCGTGCCACCGCCGCCGCCTTATGCTCTGGCGCCAGGTGGGCGTAGCGCAGGGTCATCTGCAGGTCGGCGTGGCCGAGGAGTTCGCGCACCGTGTTCAGGTCGACGCCGGCCATGACCAGCTTCGAGGCGAAGTCGTGGCGGAGATCATGCCAGCGGAAGTTCCGAATGCCGGCACTTTTCAGGATCCGCCGCCAGGAGCTGTTGACGTTGTCGAACCGCTTGCCGTCCTTGCCCGGAAATACCAGACCGTCGGCATCTATGGCTTGCTCCTTCCAGTTCATCAGGCAATGTTGGGCTTCACCATTCAAGGGCACATGACGGGTTCGGAGACTCTTGGCGGTGGCACCACGCACCGTGATGTAGGCCTCGGCGAGGTGTACGACTTGCCAAGTGAGACCGAACAGTTCGCCACGGCGCAATCCGGTGTTCAGGCTGCAGATGATCATGGGCCGCAGGTGGTCGGCGAAGGAAACCGCGCGTAGGTTGGGCAATAGCGGATAGCCGCGATCCCGGCGCCATTCGTTGGCGCTGTCCCGGTCCTGGCGGAGGTGTTCCTCACGTTCCTTGAGGGCCGCCATCAGGCGGGCATGTTCGTCGTCGGCGAGAAACCGTGACGTCGGGTTGGTGTCCACCCGGACCCGCTTGACGCTTCCTATGGGGTGGGTCGTGAGCAGTCCCCATTCGACCGCCTTGGCCAGGGAGGACTTGAGGTCGTCGAGGTCACGGTTGACGGTGGTCTTCTTGATCCCCGATTTCAGCCGGGCCGTCCGCCATTTCTCGACCTGCCATGGGGTGATGTCGGCCAGCTTCCGGTCCTGGAGGTCGGGGAAGTTGCCCTGCAACCTGGCAACCGTCTTCCGATGGGTGCGGATGTTGGCCTCGGCCCAGGGGGTGTAGACCTCGGCGATGAAGGTGGCGAGAGTATGGGCCTTGATCTTGCACCGGCTGGTCCTCGGGTCTCCGCCCTTGTAGGCTTCCGCGAGAACGGCCTTGGCACTGGCCCGGGCCTGGGCCGGGGTGACTGCATCGGCCCGTCCGAGATTGATCCGCCGTCCACGGCCATACTCGACGTAATAGGCCATGACGCCACTGGGTTGGACCCTCAGGATCAGGCCCTTGAGTTGGGTATCGCGTACCTCGTAGGGCCTGTCCGCCGGCTTGATAGCCTTGAGGAAGGTGTTGCTGATTACCGCTTGCACACGTGACCCTCTTTCTGTAAGTGCAAATCGGGGGGCGTTCTGTAAGTGCACTGTAAGTGCAGATTGAATGTAACATGGTGAATCTGCATGCACAACGATATTTGGGCGGTGCGTTGTAACATGATGATATGGAAGGCATTTTCGTGATATCGTCGTTCATGGGGTTTCACTGGGATTCACCGTAAAATCGCGCTCATAACGGTCTGGTTGCAGGTTCGAGTCCTGCCGGGCCCACCACCCTTCCCCCCGCGAACCCACCGCCAGACCTGTCCCTCCTATTTATCCAATCGGCCCACCCCAACGACGACCCGCCTCTCGGGCATCCGCCGACGGAATCTCGGGATAGCAGGAAATCCAGGTTCGAGAAACGCCCGCCCGAGCTGTTCGAGCCGGATTGGAGTGAACAGATTGGTCCAAAGGCAGGCAGCCTCTGGCTGCGGCCACGTCGCTGGCGACAGATCTCGCTCGAAGCCCCGCTGTGGTCAGGCGGCGAGGCGCTCGTACCGGTGATGAAGGGGACATCGTCAAGCGTTCCCGACGCCCAGAGGGGGTGGGAAAAGCGACACCTATGACCTGCTGCTCACACCGACTCTACCGATCCCAGCCTTCGCCGCCGGGGGCGAGATGGCCGACCCGGCGGACCAGGATCGGTGGTCGGCGTGGACGCCGTTCAACTATCCCTTCAACCTGACCCAGCAGCCGGCGGCCTTCGTCCCCTGTGGTTTCACCGCGGACGGATTGCCGGGCGGCCTGCAGATCGTCGGCCCCATGTACCACCGACGCCTTGGCGCTGCGGGCTGCCCGCGCCTACGAGACGGTCCGTCAGTTCGTCATGCCCGATGCATCCCGGGTTGCCAGGGCCGCAGGCGACGGATACCAAAGGTTCAAAATATTGGCTCGTTTCATGGAAATGAGTTCCACCTCATCGGTTTGAGTTGTTACCGTAATTCTATATGGTGATGCACGGTGGAGTCTGAGAGGCCTCGGATATCCGCCGGATTGGTTCAAACCACGACTTAGGGAGGCCGCGATCAATGACCCGGAAGATCGCCGTAATCGTCAGGGACCGGCAAGGTGAGGCCTTGAGGATGGCGCTGGGTTTGACCCTCATGGATGACACCATCCATGTTTACCTCGTCGACAAAAGGTTCGATTTGAGCGAGGCGGATTCCACCAACATCGAGATGATGAAGGAATTGGATGTCGAGTTCTTCACCAACAACCAGGGAAACGAGGACGCGGAGCATGTCTCCACCGAGAAGATGGCGCGCAAGTTGACCGATTACGATCATGTCATCCCGTATTGAACATTGCCGCCGCGGGGAAGGATTCGGAGGATGAAGCTGGGGATATTGGTGAACACGGACAAGCACCTCGGGCACATCCTGGGACTCGTCGCCGCTGCCACGGCAAAGGATCACGAGGTCATGATTTTCGCCATGGATCAAGGCGCCCGGCTGCTCGAAAACGTCTCCTTCGTTGAATTGGCCGGGCGGGAAGGTGTTTTCGTCAGCGTCTGCGACCACAGCGCCAGAGCGCACGGGGTCGTCACCGAAGGAATTTCCGATGCGATTGTCTTCGCCGGACAGTTCGAAAACGCCATGATGGTCAACAAGGCCGACAAATTGATCGTCCTCTAAGGCAATAATCGGATGGAAACCACGCAACCATGAAACTGCTCCATATCCTGAACGGCGGACCCGGCGAACTATCCACCCGGATCGTCGAAACACAGTCCCCGGACAACGAGGTCGAGGTCATCGACCTGTCGCGTGAAGACCTCTCCTATGAGGCCGTCATCGACGCCATTTTTTCGAGCGACAAGGTGGTTTCATGGTAGCAGGGGCCGTTTGATAATCGCGCCGCACTGTAATAAGCCGGAAGAGGACAAACAGGGCCTCCCGACCGTCCTGATTTCCCTTCTGACGCTGACCACGTTCGTTGGCCTTTTCGTCCTCCGTTCCCTCGACGACAACCGCTTGACCAGTTGGCGGTGGACATTCGCCGGGACCGATATCGTTCCCATATTCCTTGTCTTGGCCGCCGGCATCGTTGTCGCCTACGCGGTTTCCAGGGTTTCCTTTCCCCAACGCGGGCGAGCGGCGATGCTGTTCGTTGCGTCGTTCGCCGCCGCCGCGCTCTTTTGGGGGGAACCCGAGGTCATCGTCGATGCCGCCAGGTACTTCATGCAGGCCAAGTATCTGGAACTGTACGGCGTCGGGTATTTCCTCGGGGAATGGGGCACGGGCATCGCGGCGTGGACCGACCTTCCCCTGGTCCCCTTCCTTCAAGGGCTGGTCCTCGCCGTGTCCGGCGAGACGCGGGTTGCGGTGCAGGTGTTCACCACCCTTCTCTTTTCCGCGACCGTGGTCCTTACCTACCTGACCGGCAGGACCTTGTGGGACCAGACTACCGGCGCCTGCGCCGGCGCGCTTC